>CAURRB010000008.1:0-47154 GCA_963527085.1 Streptococcus oralis | reverse complement strand
TTTTCTAACCGTATCAAATAGAAAGGCTTGGTTGGCTGGGAAATTCCTTTTTCTGGCCGTTCTGCTCTTGGTTCTCTACAGTGTCATGATAGGCAGCTGTTTCTTTGTTATGCTGGCTCGATTTGACCTAGACTTTAGCTGGCCCTTACTGGGGAAATTCCTCTATTACAGCTCTTTTGGTCTTCTCAGCAATCTTTTTCTGGCTCTTTTAGCTGCTGGCCTCGCTTTGCTCTTTCAATCTTGGGTTGTGCCGGTGTCGGTGCTATTTCCTCTCTTGATTGGTCTTAGCCGTTTATTGACAACTTTTATCAAAGAAGCAAAGTACCTGCCCGATCTGGCTACGCTAAATCTTTTTGAGTATGAAGGGCTTCAGCATTCAATAGATCTATCAGGGTTGGGAATACAGCTGTTCTGGCTAGCTTTGATTTGGAGCTCTGCTATATTCTTGACCTTGAAACGAGATGTTCGCTAGAGGTATGCTATAATGGAAATCATGAGACAGTATCGTATTTTGGTGGTTGATGACGACCGGAGCATTTTGAAGCTGGTGAAAAATGTCCTAGAGCTCGATGCTTATGATGTGACGACGCTTGATCGGATAGAAGAGCTAGAGCTGACGCATTTTGTCGGATATGACTTGATTTTGCTAGATGTGATGATGGAGCCTGTTAATGGTTTTGAGCTGTGCTCCTACATTCGTCCTCATCTTTCGTGTCCCATCATATTTTTGACGGCCAAGGAATTGGAGGCGGACAAGGTGGAAGGGCTCTTTCGCGGAGCAGATGACTATGTTGTCAAGCCTTTTGGGACCAACGAATTGCTGGCGCGTGTCAGGGCGCATCTTCGGCGGGAGGAAAGACGGGAGGAGCGATATTCTGAAATTGCTTCTTGTCAATTTTATCCAGAGCGCTATGAAATTATCTGTTTTGGTAAAGTATTGAAATTCTCAGAGCGAGAGTTTAAGTTGCTACATTTACTAGCTAGCAATCCCAAGCAGACCTTTTCAGCTGAACGCCTGCATACCTTGCTTTACCCAGAAAGCTCAGAAACACAGCTTCGCTCTATTTCAGAATACGTATATCAGATTCGCCAAAAATGCAAACAAGAAGGTCTGCAAGCAATCGCAACAGTGAGAGGAGTAGGCTATAGATGGCAATTAGAACCCGAAATTTCAAAAGCCTAGTCTGGACAACTAGCTTGAAAATCGTCTTTTTTCATGTTTTGATTTTTGTGCTTATAGGCTATGAATTTACGCAAGGAAGTGATTACGTTCTTTTCACCTTGTTCTTCTGGGCAGGGAGCTTGCTGCTGATTACTTTTTATCATATTTTGAAATTGCTCCGAAAAATCGACAGGGAAATAAAAATGCTAAAGAGCGAGAAGCTTTTAGAAGAAAATCAAAGTCAGCTTTTTCGGATTGAGGAAATGCTAGAAGTTTATAGCGATTTACGGAGCAGCCACCAAGAAAATGCTCATCTTCTAGAAAGAGAGCAGCAGCATAATCAGGAGTTGATTTTACAGCTATCAGCGACATCGCACGATTTGAAGACGCCCCTAACTGTGATTAAGGGGAATGCTGAGCTCTTGGAATTGGCGCAGTTAGGCCAGCCACAGGCAGACTATGCTGCTGAGATTTTGCAGGCCAGTCACAAGATGGAAGAGTATTGTGGCTCTTTGATTGATTACGCTAAGACTTTTCAGATTGATTCTAATCAGTTCAGTCAGCTTTCCTTAGGGGATTTTTTGGCTTATCTACAGGATGATTGGGCACTGTTCAGCAAACAGGAAAGCTATCATTTTTATCTCCAAGAAGATTGTGATCTTAGCTTGAGATTGTCCATTCATTTGGACTATCTCAAGCGGGCTTTGCTCAATATCTTACTGAATGCGCTTGAACATGCTAATCAGGACCAAAAGGAAGTCAAGCTAACGGTATCAGTGCAGCAGGACCAGTTGGTTTTTGCTATCTGGAACAATGGCCCTGCATTTTCAGAGGAGATGCTGCTGGGAGCGGAACTGCTCTTTTACCAGAGTGACCAAAGCCGCAATTCAGCTAATCCCCATCATGGTATCGGCTTAGCCTTTTCTAAGCAGGTAGCTCTCTTGCATGGTGGTCGTCTGACCCTGCTCAATCCAGACCAAGGAGGAGCCTCTGTCGAGTTGACAATTTCATTGAAATAAATGAGAATGGAAAATCATAAAAACGCATAATACCAAGTGTCCAAAAGACTTGATATTATGCGTTTGATTTTTTTATTATGTAAAGATTTACTGGATTTTTCTCTCAAATTGAGTTTTGTCCAGCCTCGTTTAATTACTTCCGATACAAGCGATCGTATTGGTAGTATGGGTCAAAGGTTACGTTGATGCCTAGCTTGCGAAGGACGTTCTTGTCTTCATCGGTCAAGATGATGGTTGAATGAGCTTCGCTTCCTTTGAGATTCCCAAGTTCTTCCATGGCACGCGCAGCATCAGGATTTTCCATAGCTGTGATTGCAAGTGCAATCAGGATTTCATTTGAGTGGAGGCGAGGATTGCGGCTACCGAGATGATTGATTTTAAGACCTTGAATTGGTTTGACGACTTCAGGCTCGATGAGTTTCACTTCCTTAGCGATGTTAGCTGATTTTTTGATGGCATTGATCAAGGCAGCAGCTGTAGGACCAAAGAGTTCAGAGTTTTTACCAGTCACGATTTCCCCATTTGGCAATTCAAGGGCTAGGGCAGGGCCACCAGTTTCTTCTGCTTTTTGGCGTGCAGCGACAGCAACCTTACGGTCTGCAGGTATGATGCCGAGGTCGTTCATGAGAAGTTCAATCTTCTTGACAGCAGTTTCTCCGACTTTTTCAGCTTTAAAATCAAGAACAGTTTGATAGTAGCGACGGATGATTTCTTGTTTAGAAGCTTCGACAGCAGCTTCATCATCTGTAATAGCGAAACCAACCATGTTGACACCCATGTCTGTTGGTGAAGCGTATGGAGATTCACCTAGGATACGTTCCAACATACGCTTGAGCACTGGGAAAATTTCGATATCACGGTTGTAATTGACAGTGGTTTCTCCGTAGGTTTGGAGATGGAAAGGGTCAATCATATTAACATCATCAAGGTCTGCGGTTGCAGCCTCGTAGGCCAAGTTGACTGGATGATGAAGGGGTAGGTTCCAAACTGGGAAGGTTTCAAACTTAGCGTAACCAGACTTGATGCCATTGAGTTGGTCATGGTACATATTGGACATACAAGTTGCCAATTTACCAGAACCAGGTCCAGGAGCTGTTACGACGATCAAGTTACGACTGGTTTTGATGTAGTCGTTTTTCCCCATACCTTCTGGAGAAATGATGTGGTCCATATCGGTCGGATATCCTTTGATTGGATAATGAAGATAGGAATCAATTCCGTTTTTATCTAACTGGTTGCGGAAGGCATCTGCAGCGGGTTGGCTAGCGTATTGTGTGATGACAACCGAACCAACAAAAATTCCCAGTTCATTGAATTTGTCGATCAAACGAAGAACTTCTTGGTCATAAGAAATGCCTAGGTCGCCACGTGCTTTGGAATGCTCGATATTGCTAGCGTTAATGGCGATTACAACTTCAACTTGCTCTTTCAATTCTTGCAAGAGCTTGATTTTATTGTCAGGCTCATAACCAGGAAGGACTCGAGCAGCGTGGAAATCTTCTAACATTTTGCCACCAAACTCCAAGTAGAGCTTGCCGTCAAATTGGTTAATGCGCTCCAAAATGTGGTCGCGCTGTAGATTCAAATATTGTTCAGAACTAAAAGCTTGTTTTTTCATTTTTTTACCTCTGACCTCTATTATATAAAAAAATTGGAAGATAGGAAACTATGGAGTCAAAAAAGAAATCAAAAAGATTAGGCAAACGCTTGCACTAACTTTTAAAAAGCGCTATCATAGATTGTAGAATATTAAAATAATGAGGTAAACAGATGCAAGAAAAATGGTGGCACAATGCCGTAGTTTATCAAGTCTATCCAAAGAGTTTTATGGATAGCAACGGAGATGGGATTGGTGATTTGCCAGGAATTACGAGTAAGTTAGACTATCTAGCTAAGCTAGGGATTACAGCGATTTGGCTTTCTCCCGTTTATGACAGTCCTATGGATGATAATGGCTATGATATTGCTGATTATCAAGCGATTGCAGCTATTTTCGGAACCATGGAGGACATGGACCAACTGATCGCAGAAGCTAAGAAGCGTGGTATTCGAATTATCATGGACTTGGTGGTCAATCATACCTCAGATGAACATGCTTGGTTTGTCGAGGCCTGTGAGAATCCTGATAGCCCTGAGCGTGACTACTATATCTGGCGAGATGAGCCCAATGATTTGGAGTCTATCTTTAGTGGGTCTGCTTGGGAATACGATGAAAAGTCAGGTCAATACTATCTCCACTTTTTCAGCAAGAAACAGCCTGATCTCAACTGGGAGAACGAAAAACTACGCCAGAAAATTTACGAGATGATGAACTTCTGGATTGATAAAGGCATTGGCGGTTTCCGTATGGATGTTATTGACATGATTGGGAAAATTCCTGATGAGAAAGTAGTCAATAATGGTCCTATGCTCCATCCCTATCTCAAGGAAATGAATCAGGCGACCTTTGGCGACAAAGATCTCTTGACAGTGGGAGAAACTTGGGGAGCAACGCCAGAAATTGCCAAGCTTTACTCTGATCCAAAGGGCCAAGAATTGTCTATGGTCTTCCAGTTTGAGCACATCTGTCTTCAGTATCAGGAAGGGCAGCCTAAGTGGCACTACCAAAAAGAGTTAAATGTAGGGAAGTTAAAAGAGATTTTCAACAAATGGCAGACAGAGTTGGGAGTTGAGGACGGCTGGAATTCCCTCTTCTGGAACAACCATGACCTTCCTCGTATTGTCTCTATCTGGGGAAATGACCAAGAATACCGTGAAAAATCCGCCAAAGCCTTTGCGATTTTGCTTCATCTGATGAGAGGAACTCCTTATATTTACCAAGGTGAAGAGATTGGTATGACCAATTATCCATTTGAAACTTTAGACCAAGTAGAAGATATTGAATCCTTAAACTATGCGCGTGAAGCTCTTGAAAAAGGCGTTCCGATAGCAGAAATCATGGACAGCATCCGTGTCATTGGTCGTGATAATGCCCGTACCCCAATGCAATGGGATGAGAGTAAAAACGCTGGCTTCTCAACAGGTCAACCTTGGTTGGCAGTTAATCCAAATTACGAAGAAATCAACGTTCAAGAAGCATTAGCAGATCCAGATTCAATCTTCTATATTTATCAAAAACTGGTTCAAATTCGTAAGGAGAATCGCTGGTTGATTCGAGCTGATTTTGAATTACTCGATACGGCTGACAAGATCTTTGCTTATATCCGTAAGGACGATGACCGTCGTTTCCTAGTTGTGGCTAACTTGTCCAATGAAAAACAAAACTTTTCAGTAGAAGGAAGAGTTAAGTCAATCTTGATTGAAAACACTACTGCTAAAAAAGCAGTTGAAAAACAAACCTTAGAGCCATGGGATGCCTTCTGTGTGGAACTAACGGATTAAAATAAGTGACCCTCAAGCCTTTGATGCTTGAGGGTCTTTTACTAAAAATTATATAGAAAACCCTTTTAAAAATATTTGTTAGAATTTTCTAAAAAATCTGGCGAAAGTTCTTGCTTTTATGAGAAAATAGGGTATAATGGTGAAAACACTATCTTTAAGGAGATTACTTATGAAATCTAAAAAGTGGCTCTTAGGAGCAGGTGCTGTTTTGAGTGCGGCCCTACTGTTAACTGCTTGTGGGCAAAGTGAAAAGAAAGCGGATGCTCCCAAAACATTCTCTTATGTCTACGCTATGGATCCATCTTCTTTGGACTATAGTGTGACGAGCAAGAGCTCAACCTCTGACGTTATAGCAAACGTTGTTGATGGTCTTTTGGAAAATGATAAGTATGGGAACTTAATTCCATCGCTTGCAGAAGACTGGTCTGTTTCAAAGGATGGTTTGACTTACACCTACAAACTTCGTAAGGGTGTAAAATGGTATACTTCTGATGGAGAAGAATACGCTGAAGTTAAGGCCAAAGACTTTGTTACTGGGCTTAAACATGCTGCTGACGGAAAATCAGATGGTCTTTCTTTGATTCAGGATTCTATCAAAGGTTTGGCAGAGTATGTTAGTGGTGAGAGCAATGATTTCTCTACAGTAGGAGTTAAAGCTGTTGATGATTACACGGTAGAATACACGCTCAACAAACCAGAAAGTTTCTGGAACTCTAAGGTCACAACTGCAACCATGCTTCCAGTTAATGAAGAATTTTTGAATTCTAAAGGGAGCGACTACGGTGCACCAACCCCATCAGGTATCCTATATAATGGTCCATATTTCTTGAAATCATTGACTTCAAAATCAGTCATTGAATATGAAAAGAATCCAAACTACTGGGATAAGGACAATGTCAAGATTGACAATATTAAACTAACTTTCTACGATGGATCAGACCAAGAATCTTTGATTCGTAGCTTTACACAAGGTGCTTATACAACAGCCCGTCTCTTCCCAACAAGCTCAAACTTTGAGTCAACTAAACAAGAGTACGGCGATAAGATTGTCTATAGTCCTCAAGAAGCGACAAGCTACTACCTCACTGTTAACGTAAACCGCCAATCTTACAATAAAACAGCCAAAACAGACGAAGCTCAAAAAACATCAACGAAAGAAGCTCTTCTCAACAAGAACTTCCGTCAGGCGCTGAACTTTGCCCTTGACCGTCATTCTTATACTGCTCAGTTGAATGGTGAAGAAGGTGCGAACAAGATTATCCGTAACAGCCTAGTGCCTCATGACTACGTTCAAGTAGGCGAAAAGACCTTTGGAGAGTTGGCGCAGGCAGAGCTCGTTTCATATGGAGACCAGTGGAAAGATGTAGCTCTTACAGATGGCAAGGATACGATTTACAGTCCTGAAAAAGCTAAGGCAGCCTTTGCTAAAGCCAAAGAAGAATTGCAAGCCAAGGGGGTTACCTTCCCAATCCATTTGGATATCCCAGTTGAACAAACAGATGTGATCGCGGTTCAACAAACCAACTCACTCAAGCAGTCGATCGAATCATCGCTTGGTACTGAAAATGTCATTGTCGATGTCCTTCAAATGACAGATAATGAAAAAATTAGCATTACGTCTCAAGCCAAGGTGCCATCTCAAAAAGACTATGACTTGAACGGAACTGGTTGGGGACCAGACTATCAAGACCCAGCTACCTACCTAAACATTCTTGATGCCAAGAAGGGTTCTGCCCTTAAACACTTGGGAATCAATCGCGGAAAAGATCCAGAAGTGATGGCTCAAGTTGGACTGGACGAATACAAGAAACTCCTGGATGATGCTGCAGCTGAAACCAGCGACCTTAATAAGCGTTATGAAAAATACGCCAAAGCTCAAGCTTGGGTGTCTGATAGCTCACTCTTGATTCCAGTTGCTTCTTCAGGTGGTTCTCCAACTGTTAGCCGAACTGTACCATTCACAAAAGCTTACTCTCAAGTCGGGATCAAGGGGGATCCATTTGTGTTCAAAGGATTGGAGTTACAAAATGACGTTGTGACTGCAAAAGAATACGAAGAAGCCTTCAAGAAATGGCAACAAGAAAAAATCGAGACAAATGCCAAATACCAAAAAGAACTTGAAAAACACGTTAAGTAATCTATAAACAGGAAAGGAAGTTACAGGGAACTGTGCTTCCTTTTTTTGTTTTGAGACACCAGTTGTCATAAAAGTAGTAACTTTACATTTTTGAATAAATTTGATAAAATATAGTTATGTTATAAAAGGTGACATAAAGGAGTGAATGATGATCAAAATGAAAAAAAGACTAATCGGGACAGGTCTTGTCTTAGCAACAGGGATTTTGCTCTCGGCATGTGGACAGTCCAACACAGATACTAGCACTTATTCATCAACATTTAGTGCGAATCCAACAACTTTTAACTATCTTCTAGATTATTATGCAGATAACACTGCCGTTATTACCAATCTTGTGGATGGTTTGTTAGAAAATGACAGCTATGGGAACCTTGTGCCTGCTCTTGCGGAGGATTGGTCAGTTTCATCAGATGGTTTGACCTATACCTACAAGCTTAGAAAAGATGCCAAGTGGTATACGGCTGATGGTGAGGAATATGCTTCAGTCAAAGCTCAGGATTTTGTCACTGGAATCAAATATGCCGCGGACAACAAGGGGCAAGCCATGGATCTGATCCAAAATTCAATCAAGGGATTGAATGACTATGTGACGGGTGTGACCAATGACTTTTCAACTGTCGGTGTCAAAGCCTTGGATGATTACACAGTCGAGTACACTTTGACACGACCAGAACCTTATTGGAACTCTAAGACAACCAATAGTATCCTTTTCCCAGTCAACGAAGAGTTCTTGAAATCAAAGGATAAAGATTTTGGTACCTTGACACCAGACAGTATCCTTTATAACGGTCCCTATCTGTTAAAAGATTTCACATCAAAATCTTCGATCGAATATGTGAAGAATCCACACTATTATGACCATGATAAAGTAACAATTGAAAAAGTTAAGTTAGCCTACTTTGATGGGTCAGATCAGGAGATGACCATTCGAAACTTTGAAAGTGGTGCTTACTCGATTGCAGGAGTCTACCCAAATAGTTCGAACTATGCTAAGACAAAAGAAAAATACCAAGACAATATCGTCTATAGCTTACAAGACAAGACATCTTGGTACTTTAACTTTAACGTCAACCGCAAAACCTATAATCATACCGCTAAAAAAACAGACGAACAAAAGAAATCAGCTCAAACAGCTATCTTAAATAAAAATTTCCGTCAGGCTATCAACTTTGGTATTGATCGAACAGCTTACTCTGCTCAATCTAACGGTGAAGAAGCAGCGAGCAAAACCCTTCGTAATACTCTGGTTCCCCCAACATTTGTTCAGGTGGGAGATAAGACCTTTGGAGAAGTAACAGCTTCTAAGCTTGTGAACTACGGAACTGAGTGGTCAGGTATCAATTTGGCAGACGCTCAAGATGCCTACTTTAACAAGGAAAAGGCCCAAGCAAAATTTGCGGAAGCTAAAAAGGAATTGGAAGCCCAAGGCGTGACTTTCCCAATCCATTTGGATGTCCCTGTCGATCAGACAAATAAAAATGCGGTTTCTGGTATGAACTCAGTTAAACAAACCCTTGAAACAGTACTAGGTTCTGACAATATCGTCATTGATGTTCAACAGCTTTCTACAGATGACTTTGGAAATGTTGCCTTCCTAGCACCAAACCCAGCAGCTCGTGATTACGACCTAAACTTTGATGGTTGGGTTGGTGATTACCAGGATCCATCAACTTATCTAGACCCTTTCAATGCTGAAACTGGCTTCTATCTCAAGATTTTTGGTCTTGATGCCAAGGAAGACCAAGAGCTCATTAAGAGTTTGGGGCTCGATACCTATACACAACTCTTGAAAGAAGCAGATGCTGAGAATAAAGATGTCGCTAAGCGTTATGAAAAATACGCTGAAGCTCAAGCTTGGATGATTGACAATTCTCTAGTCATGTCTGCTATGTCAAATGGTGGTACAGCCTCTGTAACCAAAGTAACTCCGTTTACACGTGCCTACTCCCTAGTGGGTATCAAGGGTGACGGAAATAATTATAAGTACATGAGATTACAAAAAGACCCTGTTACCAAGAAACAATTTGACGAAGCCAAGGCTAAGTGGGAAGAAGAAAGTAAAAAGGCTATCGAAAAGAGCCAGAAAGAGTTTGAAAACCACGTAAAATAAGATTACAGACAAGGTTGCCTCCGAGCGCCTTGTCTTTTTGTCTAGAATCGCATTCGGAACTTTACCCATATCTTATAGCAACTTAAGAGAATAAAAGCGAATGAAAACGCTGAAAATAGAAAGGATGGATGGAATTTCCATCATAATTGTGATATAATATTTATAACTATTAACGTGTATAGGGGATTATCATGAGTAGACGTTCAAAGAGAGCTCGTTTAGGGAATGTAAAACGAAATATTAATATAGTTTTATCAACCATTTATTTATTATTGAGTGGTTTTTTATTGTTCTTAATTTTCAAACATAATATCTTAGCTTTTCGATACCTCAATATTCTTACTGCGGTTCTTATTTTTATTTCTGCTGTAATTGCAATCCTTCTGATAGTGTATAAGAAAGCTGAGAAGTTTACGGCTTTCTTTTTGACACTTGCTATCGTAGTTAGCTCGGTTTCTCTCTATGCTTTGCAACAGTTTGTCGGTTTTACAAATCATATCAATGCGACCTCAAACTACTCAGAGTATTCGATGAGTGTGGTCGTTTTGAAAGATAGTGAAATCAATAATGTGACCCAGTTGGATAGTGTAACAGGTCCGACTGAAACAGATAATGATAATATCCAAAAGTTGGTGGCGGATATTAAGACGACACAGAGTAAAGATTTGACAGTTGAACAAAGTGCGTCATATCTAGCAGCCTATAAGAGTTTGATTTCAGGTGAGGCAAAGGCGATTGTCTTAAATAGTGTCTTTGAAAACATCATCGAAGCAGAGTATCCAGATTATGCTTCAAAAATCAAAAAAATCTATACAAAAAAATTAACTAAGGATGTTGCGGCACCAAAGGTATCGAAGAATAAAGCTTTCAATATTTATGTGAGCGGTATTGATACCTATGGACCGATTAGTTCCGTTTCGCGTTCAGATGTGAATATTCTAATGACTGTGAACCGAGATACCAAGAAAATCCTTCTCACTACAACTCCTCGAGATTCCTATGTTCCGATTGCGGATGGGGGAAATAATCAAAAGGATAAATTGACTCACGCTGGGATTTATGGAGTGGACTCATCAATTCATACTTTGGAAAATCTCTATGGTGTGGATATTAACTACTATGTTCGCTTGAACTTCACTTCTTTCTTGAAATTGATTGACCTTTTAGGTGGTGTTGATGTCTATAATGATCAGGAGTTTACAGCACATACTAACGGGAAGTATTATCCTGTTGGGAATGTCCATCTAGACTCTGAGCAGGCTCTTGGTTTTGTTCGTGAGCGCTACTCTCTAGCAGATGGAGATCGTGACCGTGGTCGGAACCAACAGAAGGTCATTGTTGCTGTTATTCAGAAATTAACTTCAACTGAGGCTTTAAAAAACTACGATAACATCATCAAGGGATTGCAAGATTCTCTTCAGACCAATATGCCTTTGGAAACCATGATGGATCTGGTTAATACTCAATTGGAGAGTGGCGGGAACTACAAAGTCAACTCTCAAGATTTGAAGGGAACTGGACGCACGGATCTTCCTTCTTACGCCATGCCAGATAGCAACCTCTACATGATGGAAATCGACGATAGTAGTTTGGCTGCTGCGAAAGCTGCTATCAATGATGTGATGGAGGGCAAGTAGCATGATAGATATCCATTCGCACATCGTTTTTGATGTGGATGATGGTCCAAAGTCGATAGAGGAAAGTAAAAAACTTCTTAGAGAGGCCTACAGTCAAGGAGTGCGAACAATTGTTTCCACTTCGCATAGACGAAAAGGGATGTTTGAAACTCCTGAAGAAAAAATCGCAACTAACTTTTTGAAGGTGAGAGAAATGGCTAAGGAAGTTGCGGATGACTTAATCATTGCCTATGGGGCAGAAATCTACTATACGCCGGATGTTGTTGAGAAGTTAGAAAAGAAATTAATCCCAACCCTCAACGATAGTCGCTATGCTTTGATTGAGTTTAGTATGAATACACCCTATCGGGATATGCATAAGGGGCTGAGTAATATTCTAATGTTAGGCATTACACCCGTCATTGCCCACATTGAACGTTACGATGCTTTAGAAAACAATGAAAAGCGCGTGCGAGAGCTAATTGACATGGGATGTTATACTCAGGTTAATAGTTCTCATGTTTTGAAACCAAAACTCTTCGGAGAAACCTATAAATTTATGAAAAAGAGAGCCCAGTATTTCTTGGAACGAGATCTGGTTCACGTGATAGCAAGTGATATGCACAACTTGGATCACAGACCTCCTCATATGGAGGAAGCCTATGATATCATTGCCCAAAAATACAGTGAAGATAAGGCTAAGGAACTTTTTAAGGATAATCCCCGAAAAATAATAATGGATCAATTGATTTAGGAGAAAAAATGAAAGAACAAAATATGATGGAAATCGATGTATTTCACTTGCTTAAAATCCTTTGGAAACGAAAATTGTTAATTGCTTTGGTAGCATTCGTGACAGGGACAGTAGCTTTTGCCTACAGTAGTTTTATTGTGAAGCCGGAGTTTACGAGTACGACCCGAATTTATGTGGTCAATCGTAATCAGGGAGATAAGCCTGGTTTGACCAACCAAGACTTGCAAGCGGGATCTTACTTGGTAAAAGACTATCGTGAAATCATTCTCTCGCAAGACGTTTTAGAGAAGGTTGCGACTGATTTGAAACTAGAACTCCCTCCAAAAGGTCTAGCTAGTAAAATCAAGGTAACAGTTCCAGTGGATACGCGTATTGTATCGATTTCTGTTACAGATCGTGCACCTGAGGAAGCTAGCCGTATCGCCAACTCTTTGAGAGAGGTTGCGGCTCAAAAGATTATCAGCGTCACTCGCGTTTCGGATGTGACAACGCTTGAAGAAGCACGCCCAGCAACATCGCCATCTTCACCAAATATTCGTCGCAATACCATGGTTGGATTCCTTGCGGGAGCGGTTGTGATGGTTGTCACAGTTCTCCTTGTTGAGATTTTGGATACACGAGTGAAACGTCCAGAAGATATTGAGGACGTGTTGCAAATTGCACTATTGGGAGTAGTTCCAAATTTGGATAAATTGAAATAGGAGAGAAAAATGCCAACGTTAGAGATTGCACATAAAAAACTGGATCAGGCAAGAAAAGCAGAAGAGTACTATAATGCCCTTCGCACCAATATTCAATTGAGTGGGAATAACTTGCAAGTGATTTCTATTACGTCTGTCAAACCAGGAGAAGGGAAATCAACAACTTCTACCAATATTGCTTGGGCTTTCGCGCGTGCAGGCTATAAGACACTGTTGATCGATGCGGATATCCGTAATTCAGTCATGTCAGGTGTCTTTAAATCACGTGAAAAGATTACAGGCCTAACAGAGTTCTTGTCAGGCACAACAGACCTATCACAAGGTTTATGTGAAACCAATGTTGAAAATCTGTTTGTCATTCAAGCGGGCTCTGTATCACCAAACCCAACAGCTTTGTTACAAAGTGAAAATTTTGCGACCATGATTGACACCTTACGCAAGTACTTTGACTACATCGTTGTAGATACTGCCCCGATTGGAGTTGTTATCGATGCGGCGATTATCACGCAGCAGTGTGACGCTTCTGTTTTAGTAACTGCGGCTGGTGAAACAAATCGTCGTGATGTCCAAAAAGCTAAAGAACAACTCGAACAAACAAGCAAACCATTTCTAGGAGTAGTTCTAAATAAGTTTAATACTTCAGTTGAAAAATATGGCTCCTATGGAGCATATGGAAACTATGGGAAAAAGTAGGGAATCTTGTAGTTGGAAAATTATCTAAGGGGATTATTACAAGGGGGAGTTTTAGGTGAAACAAAACAAAATCATCTATATTGCCTTCAAAAGGTCTATGGATGTATTTATCGGCTTGTTTGGAACGGTATTTATAGTTTTACCCTGTTCTCTGGTCATCTTTGTAATCTATAAAATGAAAGGTTACAAAGGAAGTATATTTTTTACACAGTGCAGAGCAGGTCTCAGAGGGAAAAAATTTAAAATTATTAAGTTTAGGTCTATGGTCGAGAATGCAGAAGAAATTCTGATTTCGAATAAGGAACTTTATGAAAAGTATAAAAAGAATAGCTATAAATTGCCACCAAATGAAGATCCACGACTTACAAATATTGGAGATTTTATAAGAAAAACAAGTATTGATGAGGTTCCACAGTTTATAAATGTACTACTAGGTGATATGAGTCTTATTGGTCCAAGACCAATTCTTGAAAATGAACTAGACGAATATACCGAGGATGAACAGGAAATTTTATTGTCTGTTCGTCCTGGGATTACAGGGATATGGCAAGTTTCTGGTAGGAGTGGAGTATATTATCCTGAACGTTGTGAGATGGAATTATATTATCCTAGAAATCAGTCTTTACGGTTAGATATCAAAATCTTCTTTTTGACCATTAGAAGAGTGTTATCCCGTGAAGGAGCTCATTGAGAATTCAAACTGAGTCGGCATAAAGTGAAATATATAAAGATAAAATTGAATACAAAAAGGATATCTTTGGTATTCAATTTTATCTTTTTGGGTCAAGATAGTTTTAGTGATAATCTATTTTGGTTGGATATTTTTTAATAGAGAATGATTACAATTTTGATTAAAAGGTAGTTGAGCTAGTTATGGATGAAGGGAATTGAATTAGGATATAGAAATGTCTAAAACGTATAGAATCATAGTTGCAACACATAAACGATTTCAAATGCCAGAGGATAAGGACTTGTATATCCCTATCCAAGTTGGTAGTGAGGGTAAGGAAGATTTAGGTTATCAACCAGATAATCAAGGAGTTCATATTTCTTACCTTAATCCTTATTATTGTGAATTAACAGGATTATATTGGGCTTGGAAAAATTTAGAATGTGATTATCTTGGATTGGTACATTACCGTAGATATTTCACATCAAAACGACACTCATATAGAGAAGCAATTAGTATGGATGACATTATTCTTTCCAAATCAGAAGTAAAAAACTTTCTGTCAAAATACGATGTTGTCGTTCCTAAAAAACGGAAATATTATATTGAAACGTTATACTCTCACTATGCACATACTCACGATGCCAATCATTTAGACGTGACACGCCAGATTGTTAGCGAGTTGAGACCGGATTATATCGAAGCTTTTGATCAGGTCATGAAACAACGCAGAGGCTATATGTTCAATATGTTTATCATGTCCAAAGAAAATGTAGCAGCCTATTGTGAATGGTTGTTCCCAATTATCGATGAACTCTATAGAAGATTGGACATTACAGACTATTCTGCTTTTGACGCTAGATTATTTGGTCGTATCAGTGAACGTTTGTTCAATGTTTGGTTGGCAAAACAAGATTTGCGGGTAAAAGAGATTCCGTTCATTTATATGGAAAAAATTGATTTGATTCAAAAAGGGAGGTCCTTTTTACAAGCAAAATTCTTTGGAAAAAAATATGGACAGAGTTTTTAGATAGGGATGAATAATAAGAATGAAATTAGTACTAAAAATAAAATCTGTACCAGAACTTTTGGCTCTTGTTGCTTTAGGGATATTTTTAACGGTTTCGATATTAAATGTAACTTTTTATGCTCGGTATCTACCTGGAACAGTTTATAAATTAGCGATAGCTTTTTCCCTCTTTCTTTTGGTTATAAAAGAGTCGTTTAAGCGAAAATATGATTATAGAACTCTCATTGGTTTGTTTGCAACGATTTTCATTTATTTTATAGTGGGGAAAATGACATCTCTCAGTTCAGAACTTCCTGTAAGTATATTATTTATTTATACTTTACGAGATATTCCCTTTAAGAAGGTGGCGAAAACTTCATTAGTCGTTAGTATGTGCTTGTTGTTTTTTGTTATCATAAGCGCAAGATTAGGAATAATAACGAACTATATAGAAATTTCTGGTCTTCGAGTACGGGCCTACCTAGGCTTTAGATATGCTCTATTTCCTTCGGTTTTACTGATGAATATAGTTGCTATTGTGTTTTATTTAAAGCAAAACAAAATCCAATACTGGCAATGGCTACTGTTAGCTCTATCAGTTTATTGGGTATATTATCAAACGGATTCTCGTTTAACATTTTATAGTTCCTGTGTATTGCTGGCATGCAGTTTGTTAATAAAATGGTTTCCGAAACTATTTTCAAAGTTAGGATATGTGATTAAAGTTTTTAAACCAACCTTTATTGTAAATGCAGTTATTAGTTTTTGGGTCTCCGTTACCTATCTCAATTCAAGTCATTCTTTTATCAATGATCTTCTTTTTAAAGTGAATCATATGTTAGGTGGTCGGATATACTTGGCTAATAAATCTTTAAATCTCTATGGTTTTGGATTTTTTGGACGACCAGTTTACTGGAATGGGAATGGTCTGACTGTTGAAGGTGTTAGAAACTATCAGACCTATCTGTATGTGGACAATTTGTATGTTCAAATTTTACAGAGATTTGGCCTACTTATCCTGGGATTAATGGTCTCAGTTCTATCTTTGACACTACTTAAAGTCATTAAGAAACGCCAGTGGATTCTTGCACTGATTTTGATATTAATGAGTTTTCACTCTATGATTGATGATTTGAATTTCTATCTTCATAACAATATTTTTTGGATATTGGTAGGTATTTTAATAAACTCGGATTATCAGTTTTCTGATGAAAGCGATGAAGATCTAGGGGGACGTTCGTTTGAAGAATCGTATAGTGAAATGGTAAGAAGTATTTAACGAGAACTTAAAAGAGCATAGACTGGGAAGACGGTTTTATTTCGATTTATATAGGAGGAAAGTATGTCGGATATCAAAATCATTCAAGATAAGATTTTATCTATTTTGAAAGAGTTTATTAATATTTGCGAAGAAAATAACCTAACCTACTATGCTCTAGGTGGGACTTTATTAGGTGCTGTTCGTCATCAAGGTTTTATTCCTTGGGATGATGACATTGATATTGGCATGCCGAGAGAGGATTACGAAAAGTTTAAAAAAATAGCTTCAAATGTCTTGCCAGAAAACTACAAGTTTTTAAGCGAAGATACATTAAATTATAAAAAAGCTTTCTCTGTGATCCGAGATGATTCTACAAAAATCATCATGAATTATAGTAAAGAAGAATTGGTAGAAAGTTTGTGGATAGACATTTTCCCGCTAGATGGTATGCCCTCTAATGCTTTAAAGAAAAAAATTCATTCTTTGAGATACTTGAACGCAAGGATGATGGTTCAACTCTCGCAATTCAATAGTTTGGTGAATCAGAAAAAAGAAAATCGGCCATTAATTGAAAAGATAATTATTGCTTTTGCAAATGCTGTTAATATTGAGAAGATTATTTCCTTTACATGGGCTCAGAAAAAATATTTACAAACGATAAAAAAATATTCGTTTGATGAAGCTTATGCAGGAAATTATACGGGAGCTTACAAATTAAAAGAGATAGTACCAAGTGATTACTTTGGAGAACCAGTCCTATTACAGTTTGAAGATCTTAAACTTTGTTGTCCTTGCAAATACAAAGAATATCTAACAGCCATTTACGGAGCGGATTATATGCAATTGCCACCAGAAGACAAAAGAACTCTTCACCACTACGAGATTATATCACTGGGTGAAAATGAAGGGGAAGTGTAGTTTAAAGATGAAAAAAATCGCTTTAGTGAAATGGAGTATCGATAGAACAGATGGAGGACTGAAAGTAGCAACCAGCCTTGCAAATGAGTTATCAACTATGTATGAAGTTCATCTTCTCTCGATGATTTCTACAGAAAACAATTTCTTCTCGCTAAAACAATCGGTTCGATATCAAAATTTATCATCAAAGAAAATATCTATGAGTAAAAATTTTCTCGAAGCGGTCAAGTTGTTGAGAAACTATCTGAAAGAAGAGAACATTGATATTGTTTTTGGAATTGGAATGAGTATGAATACAGTTGGTGTAGCAAGTACAATTGGTTTAAAAACAAAATTTGTTTCCTGCGACCATACAAATTCTATAGTAGATATTGATACTAAAGTTAAGAAGATACAAAGGTATATTGGAGCGAAATTTGCTGATAAACTCGTGACCCTTACTCAAGAAGACCGTGAAAATTATATAAAAAAATACGGTGTTTCTGAGGAAAGAATTTGCTACATCTATAATTGGAAAGAGGCTGCTCTTTCAGATGTATCCTATAATAAAAAATCAACTAAAATTGTGACTGTGGGCCGTTTCGATTATCAAAAAGGATATGACTATCTTGTTCAAGTCGCGAAAAAAGTGTTAGCGAAAAGGTCTGACTGGATTTGGGAAATCTACGGTTCCGGAAGTCAAGATGAAGTGGACAAAATCAGAAATTTAATCAACGAAAATGATTTACAGGATAAGTTAGTCATCAAAGGGCTTGAAAAAAATCAGGATTTGATTTATGGAGATAAAGGGATTTATGTCATGACATCTCGCTATGAAGGTCTACCTCTAGTTCTACTGGAAGCACAACAATACAATCTTCCTATAGTTAGCTTTAGTTGTCCGACAGGACCGAACGAAATTGTTGAAGATGGAGTTAATGGCTATCTGGTTGAGTGTTATGATACGGACAAGTTGAGCCAAAAATTGCTTGAACTGATGGGAGATGAAGCTTTGAGACAGTCTTTCTCAGAACATGCAAAAGACAATATGGATAAATTCGATAAGGAAAAAATTCTCAAGCAGTGGATTGAACTAATTGAGACGATTTATGAGATAAGATGAAGGATTGTTTATTAACAATTGTAATGCCCAGTTGTAATATTCAGGACTACATTTCAAAAGGGCTGGAGTCTTTTCAACAAGTTCTTCCGAATGATAAAAAAAAATTTGAAGTACTGGTTGTCATGGATGGTCAATAATTCGGAAAGGTCGTTAAAGGAACTATATAGAAAGCTTGAGCAAAGCTCATATAAATACGTTCCTACGAAAAAATTTGACAGATTGTCTTACTTAAATTATAGGACTAACTTTGCTTTGGGAATAATTTTTAATCCGATTTTGAAGAAATACTCTGAAAAGAAAGAAAAAGAGAGGGGCGTTTAAGTTGTTTATCAGCATCGTTGTTCCTGTTTATAATGTTGCAGACTATCTGCATTTTGCGATAGAAAGCTTAATTAAACAGACCTATCAAAACTTTGAGATAATCCTTGTAAATGATGGTTCCACAGATAATTCTCCTATATTATGCGAAGATTATGCAAAACAATATGAAAATATCCATATTTTCCACAAAGAAAATGGTGGATTATCTGATGCACGTAACTTTGGAGTGGCAAAAGCCAACTCAGACTGGATTTTCTTTTTAGATCCGGATGATTATCTTGAAGAATATACTCTAGAGTTAATCGTGAAAATTCAGGAAACACATCAAGCAGACTTGATTTCAACAAAGGTAAAAGCAACTTCAAAATATAATGCTTATACTTCTTATCGATTGCAAGACTCAGACTATAAAGATTTGGCTCCGATTACAAAAGAAAAGGCTCTGGAACTAATGTTGGATGACAAAGTTGCGACGGTTTCTGCTTGTGCTAAGCTTTATCGGAAATGCATCTTGGAACGCGTTCCATTTCCAGTCGGGAAAATCTATGAGGATTTTTATGTTGTAGCAGAACATCTTGCCTTAGCTGAAAGAATCGTGATCAGTCCACTTGAAACCTACAATTACTATCGTAGGGAAGGGAGTATAGTTCGTTCAACATTTACTGAAAAAAGATATGATTTCTTTGAAGCTGTTGCAAAAAATGAGGAAGTTATTAAAAGAGAGTACATTCAGAGTCCAGAATTAAAGCAAGCTTTGCAAGCTAAAAAATTATTAGGTGGTTTTGTAGTAATTGGTGCAAAAGCTGACTCAGGCTCAAAAGATTTTTCAAAAGATAAGAAGTTGTTGAGAGTCGAAATGAGTGACTTGTTAAAAAATAATAAGTTATCATGGAAACTAAAACTAAAATACCTTATTTTTATTTTTAGCCCTAAATTGTATTTGTTGCTACGATAGTATCGTGCATAGATCCAATTTAATTTGCAACAAGTGTCAAAAAAATGTAGGAAAGAGGAAATATGAAAGAAGTTTTTAGAATAATTGACCATTATAAGTATGACCAGTCAAACTTTTTGTTTTCACTGATTAATTCTAAATTGGATGACTTGAAATGAAAGTATTAAAAAACTACGCCTATAATCTTTCTTATCAATTGTTAGTGATTATACTCCCAATCATTACGACGCCCTATGTAACACGGGTCTTTTCTTCGGATGATTTAGGGACGTATGGATACTTTAATTCCATTGTCACCTACTTTATTCTCTTAGCGACGCTAGGAGTTGCTAACTATGGTACTAAGGTCATTTCAGGACATCGTAATGAGATTAATAAAAACTTTTGGGGTATCTACTCTCTACAATTAGGGGCAACAGTTCTTTCTCTGTCCTTATATGCTCTTCTTTGTCTGACCCTTCCCTTTATGCAAAATCCGGTAGCCTACATTCTAGGCTTGAGTTTAGTTTCAAAAGGTTTAGACATTTCCTGGCTCTTTCAAGGGCTAGAAGATTTTCGAAAGATTACTGTTCGAAATATCACAGTTAAACTCGTTGGAGTCATTTCAATCTTCCTCTTTGTCAAATCTGCAAATGACCTATATCTCTATGTTTTTTTGCTAACCATATTTGAACTTTTGGGGCAACTAAGTATGTGGTTACCTGCTAGGGAGTTTATCGGTAGACCTCATTTTAGCATAGAATATGCTAGACATCATTTAAAGCCGGTCATATTATTATTCCTTCCTCAAGTAGCTATTTCTTTGTACATTACGCTGGATCGTACCATGCTTGGAGCCTTAGCTTCTACAAAAGATGTAGGAATTTATGACCAGGCTCTAAAATTGGTAAATATACTTTTGACCTTGGTAACTTCCTTGGGAAGCGTTATGTTGCCTCGAGTGGCTAACTTATTAGCAACAGGAGATCATAGAGCAGTCAATAAGATGCATGAAATGTCCTTCCTCATTTATAATTTAGTGATTTTTCCAATGATGGCAGGAATTTTGATTGTGAATGATGATTTTGTTCAGTTTTTCCTTGGGCAGGATTTTCAGGATGCACGTTGTGCAATTGCCATTATGATCTTCCGTATGTTCTTTATCGGTTGGACCAACATCATGGGAATTCAGATCCTGATACCTCACAATCAAAATAAAGAATTCATGATTTCAACAACAGCTCCCGCAATTATCAGTGTAGGTTTGAACTTACTATTCCTTCCTAAACTTGGATATATCGGAGCAGCCATTGTTTCTGTTTTGACAGAGGCGTTGGTATGGGCGATACAATTATACTTTACCCGTAGGTACCTAAAAGAAGTTCCTATTATCGGATCTTTAACAAAAATAGTCCTAGCATCAGCTATCATGTATGGCATTCTGCTAGGTTCAAAAACAGTTATACATTTTTCGCCAACCCTAAATGTTCTAGCATTTGCAGTGCTTGGTGGAATCATTTATCTTTTTGCAATTCTATCTCTGAAAGTGGTAGATGTAAAAGAATTAAAACAAGTTATTAGGAAAAATTAGAATGCAAAAAAATCGGAATATCAGCCTAGATTTATTAAAAGTGCTTGCGTGTATTGGGGTCATTTTACTCCATACAACAATGGGCGGATTTAAAGAGACAGGTTCATGGAATTTTTCGGCATATTTATACTACCTAGGAACCTATTCTATCCCTTTATTTTTTATGGTCAATGGTTATTTATTGTTAGGCAAAAGGGAAATAACTTATCCTTACATACTTCAAAAAGTCAAATGGATTCTAATAACAGTGTCATCATGGAGCATTATCGTTTGGCTCTTTAAAAGAGACTTTGCGGTTAATCCAATTAAAAAAATTGTAGGCTCTCTGTTACAAAAAGGGTATTTCTTTCAGTTTTGGTTTTTTGGTGCGCTGATTCTTATTTATTTATGTTTGCCTGTTTTGAAAACAGTTATAAATTCAAAAAGAAAATATGTATACATTCTATCTTTATTGGTGGCAATTGGGTTTATAGTTGAATTAGCAAATATTTTCCTTCAGATGCCTATACAAACTCATGTTATGCAAACTTTTAGATTATGGACTTGGTTTTTCTACTATCTTCTAGGTGGTTATATAGCGCAATTCAATATAGACAACCTCAAATATAGATTTAAAAACTGGATGAAAATAGTTAGCATATTCTTAGTGTTGATATCGCCAATTATATTCTTTTTCTTAGCAAAGAATACTTACCATAATCTTTTTGCTGAATATTTTTATGATACTTTATTTGTAAAAGTCAGTACTCTAGGAATTTTTCTAACTATCCTCACGCTTACGTTGAATGAAAACCGAAAGGAAAGGATTGTTTTCCTTTCTAATCAAACAATGGGAGTTTTCATAATACACACTTATATTATGAAATTGTGGGAAAGGATATTTGGTTTTAATTTTGTTGGAGCATATTTACTTTTTGCTCTATTTACTTTAAGTGTTAGTTTTATTATTGTTGGAATGTTAATGAAGATTCCTTACTTCAATCGAATCGTCAAATTATAAAAAGGAGAACACTATGTACGATTATCTTATCGTTGGTGCTGGTTTGTCTGGAGCAATCTTCGCACACGAAGCTACAAAACGCGGTAAAAAAGTTAAAGTGATTGACAAGCGTGATCACATCGGTGGAAATATCTACTGTGAAAATGTTGAGGGCATCAATGTCCACAAGTATGGTGCCCACATTTTCCATACTTCCAATAAAAAAGTATGGGACTATGTTAACCAATTCGCTGAGTTTAACAACTATATCAACTCACCAGTGGCTAACTACAAGGGGAGTCTTTACAATCTTCCTTTCAATATGAATACCTTCTACGCTATGTGGGGAACTAAGACACCACAAGAAGTCAAGAACAAGATTGCCCAGCAAACGGCTCATATGAAAGATGTTGAGCCCAAGAACTTAGAAGAACAAGCTATCAAGTTGATTGGTCCAGATATCTATGAAAAGTTGATCAAGGGCTATACTGAAAAACAATGGGGACGTTCTGCAACAGACCTTCCGCCATTTATTATCAAGCGCCTCCCAGTGCGTTTGACCTTTGATAATAATTATTTTAATGACCGTTACCAAGGTATTCCAATCGGTGGCTATAACGTCATCATTGAAAACATGCTTGGCGATGTAGAGGTAGAGCTTGGCGTTGACTTTTTTGCCAATCGTCAAGAATTAGAGGCTTCTGCTGAAAAGGTTGTCTTTACAGGGATGATTGACCAATACTTTGATTATAAACATGGTGAGTTAGAATACCGTAGTCTTCGTTTTGAACATGAAGTTTTAGATGAGGAAAACTATCAAGGAAACGCAGTTGTAAACTATACAGAACGAGAAATTCCTTATACTCGTATCATCGAGCACAAGCATTTCGAGTATGGTACTCAACCAAAGACGGTTATTACTCGTGAATACCCAGCTGATTGGAAACGTGGAGATGAGCCATATTATCCAATCAATGATGAGAGAAACAATGCCATGTTTGCTAAGTATCAAGAAGAAGCAGCCAAAAATGACAAGGTTATCTTTTGTGGACGCCTAGCTGACTATAAATACTATGACATGCATGTGACGATTGAACGTGCATTGGATGTGGTAGCAGAAGAACTAGGGAGTATCTAAGAACATCACAGATAAAGGGGAGAAAAGGTGAAATATTATCTGAAGGATTCATTTCTGCATAATGCACACGAAAAGAATGCAGGAAATAAGGCACGAAATGATGTGGAAGCTATTCTAGTCTCAGAGGGTTATAAGGGGTTGGAACTCAAGGTTGAGAATTGGTATAAGATGAATTTCTTTAAAGCTCAGCAACACAAATATCGTGCGCTCAAGTCTGTCTTTGATCAGTTGGGATCTGGGGATGAATTGCTGATTCAGTTCCCGATTATCCACCATACATTTTTCATTTCGCCACTCATCAAGCAGGCGCAAAATAGAGGAGTCAAATTCTATCTTGTGATCCATGATATTGAAACCTTGCGTCATGTAGGAAATTCAGCAGTGAAACTTCGTCATAAAGTGAGAAATTACTTCCAAGAGAAGGCAGCTCTTACATCAGTGGATGGCATTATCGTTCATAATGATATCATGAAAAATGCCTTGACAATTCAAGGCATACCATCAGATAAAATGGTTAGCTTGGAGATTTTTGACTATCTGATTCCGAACTTTGAGGAAAAAAATGTTCCCCAAAAAGAAGAAGCGATTATCATCGCCGGAAATCTAATTCCAACAAAATCAGGCTATCTTTATAATTTGCCAGAACAGCCAGCCTATAATCTCTATGGAATGGGGTACGATGAAAGTCGTGCATTGAAAAATACCACCTACTTTGGTTCCTTTATGCCAGATGACCTCCCAAATGCTCTTCAAGGTAGTTTTGGTTTGGTGTGGGACGGTGATAGTTCAGAAACTTGCCAGGGTTCTTTCGGAAATTACCTACGTATTAACAACTCCCACAAGGCTTCTCTTTATTTAGCTTCGGGTTTTCCTCTAGTTGTTTGGAAAGAGTCTGCCCTTGCGCATTTTGTGCTAGATAAGCAGTGTGGTATAGCGGTTGTTTCTCTACATGACCTCCAAAAGACACTAGACGATTTGACAGATCAAGATTACATGGAACTGTCGGCTAATGCCAGACAAGTAGGAGTAGCGCTTCGAAATGGTGATTATCTGAAATCGGCCATTTCTAAGTTGAAGTAAGAATTTGAAGTTACTCATTAATCAGTTCGTTAGAAAGGTTACGTCATTATGAAAGGTATTATTCTTGCAGCTGGTTCGGGAACGCGCCTGTACCACTTACTCGGGCAGCGTCAAAACAGCTGGTGCTTATGACCACGTGACAGATCGAGCTGGTCACGTCCTCCGCTATGCCATCGATGCCAGCAAACTTCGTGATGAACTAGGGTGGAAACCAGAATTTACCAACTTTGAAGCGGGTCTAAAAGAGACCATCAAGTGGTACACGGACAACCAAGACTGGTGGAAATCTGAAAAAGAAGCGGTAGAGGCTAACTATGCTAAAACACAACAAGTGATTAAGTAATCAGATATAAAAAAGCAAGAGGCCTCAAGGTCTCTTGCTTTTTTATGTATGTCGTAATCTTTTATTTTCTTATTTCTTGTTTATAAAACTCTTTAAGGGCACCTTCGCTTTGGCCAAACTCATGGTTGAGTTGAGGGGACGTTTAGCCTTGGCAGGAAACTTGCTGGAATTTACAGGGATTTACAGGGATTACTTCAACATCACTGTCTTTAAGAATCTCGACAGCCAAGTCATAGCAAGTGGTATCTTCAGCTGCGTCATTTGATAAGTGGTAGTAGCCATACTCTTTTTGATTATCAGTCAAGTAGGTCATGAATTCGACCAAGGTTCGTGTCCAGGTTGGGCGGCCGTGTTGGTCGTTGACCACTGTGAGCGTTTTATGGGTTTGGGATAGACTTTACATGGTAAAAACAAAGTTCTTTCCAAAGACCCAGGCAGTACGAATGATGTAATGCTGTGACGTAAGGTTTTCAACAAGTTCTTCTCCCATTTGCTTAGTACGTCCGTACTCTGTTTGCGGATCAGGTAGGTCATCGACTTCCCACTCTTGTCCGATAGGTTTCTTTCCATCAAAGACATAGTCTGTTGCGATATAGACCAGAGTAGTTCCGTATTTCTCAGAGGCCTTGGCTACATTTTCAGTTCCAGTTATGTTGATGGCAAAATCCAGTTCTTTCCCCTCATCCTCTGCCGCATCAACAGCAGTGTAGGCTGCACAATGATAGACCAGAGTTGGATTAACCTTGGCAAAGACTTTCTCAACCATTTCAGCATTCGTGATATCCATTTCGACCACATCCACTGCAACCTAGTCCACCTTTCGTTCATCTAGTAAATAAGGTAGTTCGGTACCGAGTTGACCATTTGCACCTGTAATTAATATCATTGTCTTCTCCTTCACTTTTCTTCTATCTAACTAATCATAGCAAAAAATGATAAAAAATCCGATTTTCAGCCCTTGTTTTGATGGTTTCTATCTGATAATAATTTGTTTTTGAAATGAAGATATTTATTAGATTCTTCGAGATAGAACCTTTTTATAACTGTAAAGCGATTATTTAAACTCTCAGAGTTAGCACTGTTCATAAAAGAGAAAATTTTAGTGAATTTTACCTATTTCCTATTGCTTTCTGGTCTTTTATTTGTTATATTAAAAGTACAATTATTATTTATTTATAACAGTTAAGCTTAGCACTTTCAGAGAAAGGAGTATTTTTTAAAAAAGAAATGTAAACGCTTACTGGAAAATGAAAGGATTTAGGAGTTCATGGATAAACGATTTTTTGAAAAACGCTGTAAGTTCAGTATTCGTAAGTTTACGCTTGGAGTAGCTTCGGTGATGATTGGAGCGACTTTCTTTGCTGCTGCCCCAGTATTAGCTGATCAAGCAAGAGTTGGTTCAACAGATAATTTGCCGAGTGAATTGGCTGATTTGGATAAGAAGGCTAGTGATGAGGGGCACGATTTTGACAAGGAAGCTGCCGCTCAGAATCCTGGTTCAGCTGAGACTACTGAAGGCCCACAAACAGAAGAAGAGTTGTTGGCTCAAGAAAAAGAAAAGTCAGATAAACCAAGCAATCTTCCAAAAGAACTAGAAGATAAGTTGGAGAAAGCTGAAGACAATGGGCGCGAAGTTGACAAGGATCAATTGGCCCAAGATACAGGGAAGCCCGTCCCAGAAGATGTGGCTAAGACTACCAATGGGGAATTAAACTATGGCGCGACTGTTAAGATTAAGACGCCATCAGGAGAAGGTAGCGGTATTGTCGTTGCTAAAGACCTTGTATTGACGGTTTCTCATAACTTTATCAAGGACAGCCAAGACGGCAATATCCGTAAGGTTGTGGATAATGACCAAGGGGATGGAGATATCTATAGCATCTCTTATCCAGGATTGCCAGATGTCAAGTTTAGTAAGAAAGATATCATTCATTGGGATCGTGAAGGCTACCTGAAGGGCTTCAAAAATGATTTGGCCCTTGTGAGATTGCGTACAGTTCTAGAAAATACGCCTGTTGAAGTAACTAAAAAGCCAGTTGTTAAGAAAATTGGAGATAAACTCCATGTCTTTGGTTATCCAGAAGGGAAATTGAATCCGATTGTCAATACTACAGTTGATTTTGCGGAACCATACGGAGAAGGTGTCCAAGGGATTGGTTACCAAGGAGGAAAACCGGGCGCTAGTGGCGGCGGTATCTTTGATACAGAAGGCAAACTAGTCGGTGTACACCAAAATGGTGTAGTTGGAAAACGGAGCGGAGGCATTCTCTTCTCACCAGCCCAACTAAAATGGATTCAAGACCACATGCAGGGAATTTCAAGTGTGAAACCAGCAGACTTGGAAGAGAAAGAAAAACCGGCTGAAGAAAAACCAAAAGAGGATAAACCTGCAGCTGCTAAACCTGAAACGCCTAAGACAGTAACCCCTGAATGGCAAACAGTAGCGAATAAAGAGCAACAAGGAACAGTCACTATTCGCGAAGAAAAGGGTGTTCGCTACAATCAATTGTCTTCAACCGCCCACAATGACAATGATGGCAAACCAGCCTTGTTTGAAAAACAAGGATTGACTGTTGATGCTAATGGAAATGCGACGGTTGATTTAACCTTCAAAGATGATTCTGAAAAGGGCAAATCACGCTTTGGTGTCTTCTTGAAATTTAAAGATACCAAGAACAATGTTTTTGTTGGATATGACCAAGGTGGCTGGTTCTGGGAATACAAGACACCAGGTAATAGCACATGGTATCAGGGCGGTCGTGTTGCAGCTCCAGTAAATGGATCAGTGAATCATCTGACTATTAGCTTAAAATCAGATGGTCAGCTGAATGCAACAAATAATGATGTAAAACTTTTTGATACAGTTACTTTGCCAGCTGCGGTCAATGAGAATCTTAAAAATGAGAAGAAGATCCTTCTCAAGGCAGGAACTTATAGCAATGATCGTACGGTTGTCAGCGTTAAAACAGACAATCAAGAAGGTGTAAAAGCAGATGATACTCCTGCCCAGAAAGAAACAGGTCCGGCTGTTGATGATAGCAAGGTGACTTATGATACGATCCAGTCTAAGGTTCTCAAGGCAGTGATTGACCAAGCCTTTCCTCGTGTCAAGGAATACACCTTGAATGGACATACTTTGCCAGGACAAGTTCAACAACTTAAGAAAATCTTGGTAAACAATCGCGAAATTACACCTGAAGTCACCTATAAGAAGATCAATGATACTACTGCAGAGTACTTGATGAAGCTTCGTGACGAGAAGAATTTCATCAATGCAGATATGACAGTACGCTTGCAAGTTGTAGAAAATCAGTTGCATTTTGATGTGACCAAGATTGTCAACCACAATCAAGTTACTCCAGGTCAAAAGATTGACGATGAAAGAAAACTTCTCTCCTCTATCAATTTCTTGGGGAACTCACTTGTGTCAGTTTCAAGCGACCAAACTGGGGCTAAGTTTGACGGAGCAACTATGTCAAACAATACCCATGTCAGCGGAGATGATCATATCGATGTAACCAATCCAATGAAAAACTTGGCTAAGGGTTACATGTATGGTTTTGTTTCTACAGATAAGCTTGCTGCAGGTGTTTGGAGTAACTCTCAAAACAGCTACGGTGGTGGTTCGAATGACTGGACTCGTTTGACAGCATTCAAACAAACTGTTGGAAATACAAACTATGTGGGAATCCAAAGTTCTGAGTGGCAATGGGAAAAAGCTTATAAGGGCATCGTCTTCCCAGAATACACCAAGGAACTTCCAAGTGCCAAGGTTGTTATCACCGAAGATGCCAATGCTGACAACAAAGTCGACTGGCAAGATGGTGCCATTGCTTATCGTAGCATTATGAACAACCCTCAAGGTTGGGAAAAAGTCAAGGATATCACTGCTTACCGTATCGCAATGAACTTTGGTTCACAAGCACAAAACCCATTCCTTATGACCTTGGATGGTATCAAGAAAATCAATCTCCACACAGATGGTCTTGGGCAAGGTGTTCTCCTTAAAGGATATGGTAGTGAAGGTCACGACTCTGGTCACTTGAACTATGCTGATATTGGTAAACGTATTGGTGGTGTCGAAGACTTCAAGACTTTGATTGAGAAAGCGAAGAAATATGGAGCTCATCTAGGTATCCACGTTAACGCTTCTGAAACCTATCCTGAGTCCAAATACTTCAATGAAAAAATTCTTCGTAAGAATCCAGATGGAAGCTACAGCTACGGCTGGAACTGGCTAGACCAAGGTATCAACATTGATGCTGCTTATGACTTGGCGCATGGACGTTTGGCTCGCTGGGAAGACTTGAAGAAAAAACTTGGTGAAGGCCTCGACTTTATCTATGTGGACGTTTGGGGCAATGGTCAATCAGGTGATAACGGTGCCTGGGCTACCCATGTTCTTGCTAAAGAAATCAACAAACAAGGCTGGCGCTTTGCGATCGAGTGGGGTCATGGTGGTGAATACGACTCTACCTTCCAACACTGGGCAGCTGACTTGACCTATGGTGGCTACACTAATAAAGGTATCAACAGTGCTATCACCCGCTTTATCCGTAACCACCAAAAAGATTCTTGGGTTGGGGACTACAGAAGTTACGGTGGTGCAGCCAACTATCCACTTCTAGGTGGCTACAGCATGAAAGACTTTGAAGGCTGGCAAGGACGAAGCGACTACAATGGCTACGTGACTAACCTCTTTGCCCATGACGTCATGACTAAGTACTTCCAACACTTCACTGTAAGTAAATGGGAAAATGGTACACCAGTTACCATGACCGATAATGGTAGCACCTATAAATGGACTCCAGAAATGAAGGTTGAGCTAGTCGATGCAGCAGGTAACAAGGTTGTTGTAACTCGTAAGTCAAATGATGTCAATAGCCCACAATACCGTGAACGTACAGTAACTCTCAACGGACGTGTCATCCAGGATGGTTCAGCTTACTTGACTCCTTGGAACTGGGATGCGAATGGTAAGAAACTTCCTACTGATAAGGAAAAAATGTACTACTTCAATACGCAAGCTGGTGCAACAACTTGGACCCTTCCGAGCGATTGGGCAAATAGCAAGGTTTACCTTTACAAGTTAACTGACCAAGGTAAGACAGAAGAGCAGGAACTAACTGTAACAGATGGCAAGATTACCTTAGACCTTCTAGCAAATCAACCATACGTTCTCTATCGTTCAAAACAAACCAATCCTGAAATGTCATGGAGCGAAGGCATGCACATCTATGACCAAGGATTTAATAGTGGAACCTTGAAACACTGGACCATTTCAGGCGATGCTTCTAAGGCAGAAATTGTCAAGTCTCAAGGGGCAAACGATATGCTTCGTATCCAAGGCAATAAGAGCAAGGTAAGCCTTACTCAGAAACTGACTGGCTTGAAACCAAATACCAAGTATGCCGTTTATGTCGGTGTTGATAACCGTAGTAATGCTAAGGCAAGTATCACAGTGAATACTGGCGAGAAAGAAGTGACTACCTATACCAATAAGTCACTCGCTCTCAACTATATCAAAGCTTATGCTCATAACAATCGTCGTGAAAATGCTACAGTTGACAATACAAGTTACTTCCAAAACATGTATGCCTTCTTTACAACTGGATCGGATGTCTCAAATGTTACTCTTACTTTGAGTCGTGAAGCTGGTGATGAAGCAACTTACTTTGATGAAATTCGTACCTTTGAAAATAATTCAAGCATGTACGGAGAAAACCATGATACAGGTAAAGGCACCTTCAAGCAAGACTTTGAAAATGTTGCTCAAGGAATCTTCCCATTCGTAGTGGGTGGTGTCGAAGGTGTTGAAGATAACCGTACTCACTTGTCTGAAAAGCACGATCCATATACACAACGTGGTTGGAACGGTAAGAAAGTTGATGATGTTATCGATGGAAATTGGTCACTCAAGACCAATGGACTGGTTAGCCGTCGTAACTTGGTTTACCAAACTATCCCACAAAACTTCCGCTTTGAAGCTGGTAAGACCTACCGTGTAACCTTTGAATACGAAGCAGGATCAGACAATACCTATGCTTTTGTAGTCGGTAAGGGAGAATTCCAGTCAGGTCGTCGTGGTACTCAAGCAAGCAACTTGGAAATGCATGAATTGCCAAATACTTGGACGGATTCTAAGAAAGCCAAGAAGGCAACCTTCCTCGTGACAGGTGCAGAAACAGGCGATACTTGGGTAGGAATCTACTCAACTGGAAATGCAAGCAATACTCATGGAGATGCTGGTGGAAATGCCAACTTCCGTGGTTATAACGACTTCATGATGGATAATCTTCACATCGAAGAAATTACCCTAACAGGTAAGATGTTGACAGAAAATGCTCTGAAAAACTACTTGCCAACTGTAGCCATGACCAACTACACGAAAGAGTCTATGGATGCTTTGAAGGAGGCGGTATTTAACCTCAGTCAGGCCGATGATGACATTAGTGTAGAAGAAGCGCGTGCAGAGATTGCCAAGATTGAAGCCTTGAAGAATGCTTTGGTTCAGAAGAAAACAGCCTTGGTAGCAGAAGACTTTGAAAGTTTGGATGCGCCTGCCCAACCAGGTGAAGGCCTAGAGAATGCCTTTGATGGCAATGTATCTAGCCTATGGCATACATCTTGGAGTGGTGGAGATGTTGGTAAACCAGCAACAATGGTCTTGAAAGAACCTACTGAAATCACAGGACTTCGCTATGTTCCACGTGCATCCGATTCAAATGGAAACTTGCGAGATGTGAAACTGGTTGTCACAGATGAGTCTGGCAAGGAACATACCTTTACCGTAACAGATTGGCCAAATAACAACAAACCAAAAGACATTGACTTTGGTAAGACAATCAAGGCTAAGAAAATTGTCCTTACTGGTACCAAGACATACGGAGATGGTGGAGATAAATACCAATCTGCAGCGGAACTCATCTTTACTCGTCCACAAGTAGCAGAGACACCTCTTGACTTGTCAGGCTATGAAGCAGCTTTAGCTAAGGCGCAGAAATTGACAGACAAAGAAAATCAAGAGGAAGTGGCTGGAGTTCAGGCGAGCATGAAATATGCGACGGATAACCATCTCTTGACTGAAAGAATGGTCGAGTTCTTCGCAGACTATCTCAACCAATTACAAGATAAGGCTGCTAAACCAGACGCTCCTACAAGCAGCAAGGGTGAAGAGCAACCTCCTGTTCTTGAAGTTCCTGAATATACAGGTCCTTATGGAACAGCTGGAGAAGAAGCGGCTGTTCATGACCTACCTGAGTTTAAGGGCGGTGTCAATGCGGCAGAAGCAGCTGTTCATGACTTACCTGAGTTCAAGGGTGGAGTCAATGCAGTTCAAGCCTTGGTAAACGAATTGCCAGAATACAAAGGTGGAGCCAATGCAGTTCTAGCAGCTGCAAATGAAGTTCCAGAGTATAAAGGTGGAGTCAATGCAGTTGAGGCTTTGGTAAATGAAAAGCCAGCCTACACGGGTGTATTGGCTACAGCTGGAGATCAAGCAGCTCCAACAGTTGAAAAACCTGAGTACCCGCTCACTCCAAGTCCAGTAGCTGAGACCAAAACTCTGGGAGCTAAAGATGAAGAAAAACTACCTGCTACAGGGGAGCACAGCTCAGAAGTAGCCCTCTTCTTAGCAAGTGTGAGTATCGCTTTATCTGCTGCTGTTCTTGGGACAAAACGAAAAGAAGATTAATGAGATTTGATTATTGAAGTTCAAAGTAACTTGAATCAAAAAGGAACAAACAGCCGGAGAGGACCTCTTGGTTCTCTCCTTTTTCAAAGGAGAAATGATACCGCTTACTCATGTACGCGGATGAAAGGAATAGGAGAAAGATGGATAGACATTTTTTTGAGAAACGCTGTCACTATAGTATAAGAAAATTTGCAATAGGTGCAGCCTCCGTTATGATTGGTGCTAGTATCTTTGGAGCCAATATGGTTCAGGCAGCAGAAACAGCAGCGCCTACAGAAACAGAGGGAAGCATCACCCATGTTCAAGCACTGGATAAGTTACCCGATGATTTAGCCGCTGCGCTTGAAAAAGCAGATGCAGAAGCTGCAACAGAAGCAAGTCATGAAGAAACTCCAGCGACTGATGAGGGAACCAATCCTGCAGCAAGTGAAGAGGCAAAACCAGAGACAAGTCCTGCAAGTCCCAAGCCAGCAGAAACGCCGAAACCGGTTGAAACACCAAAGGCAGACAATAAACCAGCTGAAACTGCTACGCCCACACCAAAACCAGCTGAAAAGCAAATCGAAGATAGAGAAGATGTCAACCATCTCGAAGGTGCTACTGCTCAGGCGAGCAACCATGAGACTGGTACCAACTTTACTGCGGATAAGGCTATCGATGGAGATGACAATACTCGTTGGGCTACAGACAAAGACGCACCAAAACCAACTTTTGAATTGACCCTTCCTAAGACAACCTTGATCAAACATGTAGAAATTGACTGGGATCGTCGTCTTCGTAATGGGCAAAATGACCCCAATATCAAATCTTGGAGTCTCTACTATGCAGGTCAAGAAGACGTGGGCGCTAATGGAGAAAAACAATGGAAACTAGCTCATACCAAGATTGGAGATCCAGTTTTAGACGAGAAAGTAGACCTAGCTGAAAGTATCAAAGCTAAGTACCTCAAACTTGAGGTCAATGATTACCAAGCGGGGACAATGAACTGGAGAAACGTTGGTATCCAAGAAATTCGAGCTTATTCTAACGTTCCGGACCATAGTAAGGTAACGGATATCCGCCAAGTAACCGAACTCACAGTAGCAGAAGACGGACAGTCTCTTGTCTTGCCAACTTTACCAGGAAAAGTCAGTCTCATCGGAAGCAATAAACAAGGTGTAATTGACCTTCAAAATCACATCTATAAGCCTTTGACAGACCAACGTGTCAAGGTCATGGTCCAACAAATCAGAGACAGTCATACCTTTACAAAAGAGTTTGAAGTAGTCATCAAGGGGCTACATCAGGACGAAGGTGTGGGTGTGAAGCCAAAAGTAGCACCAGCTGTTCAACAATGGTATGGGAAAGAAGGCCAATCTTCTATCACTTCAGATACAGTCCTTGCGACGGGTGATTCTGGCTTTGATCAGGCTGCAACCTTCTATCAGTCAGACCTTGCCAGCCGTGGATTGGAACTAGCAACAGGTGACAAGCAAGCTCAAAAACGAATCGAATTTAAAAAGGTTGAAAACAAGGGTTATGGTAAAGAAGGGTATGGCATCACTATCCAAAATGATGTGATTACCATCGAAGCTGCCACAAACACAGGAGCCTTCTACGCCACTCGTACTCTTCTTCAAATGGGAGAAACAGACCTACAAAATGGCGAAATTCGTGATTTCCCAAGTTTCAGCCACCGTGGCTTTATGCTAGATACAGGTCGTAAATTTATCCCTTACGACACCCTTGTAGACATCATGCTCAACATGGCTTACTACAAGATGAACGACTTGCAGTTGCACCTCAACGATAACTATATCTTCCTCAAGGAACACTTGGCAGGTAAGAATTTAAGTTCAGAAGAACAACTCAAGTATGTACTTGAACATGCCAAGACTGGTTTCCGTGTGGAGACAGACATTGTCGGTAAGAATGGTCAAAAATTGACATCAGATGAGCATTATACCAAGGAAGAAATGCAAAATCTGATTAAACTTGCCAAGGCCTTGCATATCAATCTAGTGCCAGAAATTGACACACCAGGTCACGCTCTATCATTTGTCAAAGTCCGTCCAGACCTCATGTATCAAGGTAGTTTGAGCGATTATGCAGGCAAGCATAATGTTGAGCGCGTAGCCATGCTAGACTTGGATAACAAGTACGAAGAAACTCTTAAATTTGTCAAATCAGTTTATGACAAACTTCTCGATGGTCCAGATGCACCGCTTCATGGCGTGTCCACTGTTCATATCGGAACGGATGAATACTATGGCAGCAGAGAAAGCTATCGCCGCTATGTCAATGATTTGACCCAATATATCAAGTCTAAAGGTTACACCCCTCGTATCTGGGGATCGCTCAGTGCGAAACGTGGGAACACTCCTGTTGATTGGAACGGAGTAGAGGTTGATATCTGGAGTATCGGATGGCAACGACCAAATGAGGCCATTGCTCAGGGAGCTAAGATTATCAATATCACGGATGTACCGACCTATAGTGTGCCAAGTGGAAGCAATAGTCAAGCAGCCTACGGGGACTATGCTAACTACGAACGTCAGTACAATAGCTGGACACCGAATGATTTTAGAACAGGTGGAGGTCCACTTCTACCAGCTTCTCATCCAAGTATTCTTGGTGGTGGGCACGCAGTTTGGAATGATAATATCGACCTTCATGAGACAGGTTTGACCTCTTATGATATCTTTAAACGCTTCTTCAAGAGCATGCAAACCACTGCGGAGCGCACTTGGGGATCTGACCGTGCAGCTGCGACCTTTGCAGAACGCACCCTACCAACGAGCCCTTATGCGCCACAGTCAAATCCTGATAAAGAGATTGATCAAAGCGACTTGTTTACCATCAATTCTGAAACAGTCAAGAACTATGCAAGCAAGAAAGTGAAGGCAAGCGAACAGGGATTGGCTTTTGAGAAAGATAGCAGTATCGAAGGCTTGGCTGGTGATGTTGGTCCAAGTCACGTCTTGAAGTTTGATGTAACTGTCACTGGAGACGGGGAACAAACCTTCTCAACAAGTGGGGATAATCGTATCTATCTAGCTGATAAAGACGGCTATCTTGCTTACCAGTTTGAACAGTTCCATATCCAATTCAATAAAAAACTTGAAAAGAACAAACGTTATCAAATCTCTATCGTGACCAAACCACAATCTACAGAAGTCTATGTGGATGGTGAAAAGATTGAGCGTATTGCAAATCCAGCCCACCCTCGTTTTGCCCACAATAGCTTGGTTCTACCGCTTGAAAGCATCGGTGGTTTCAAAGGAATCTTGCATAGTGCAGAGTTGTCAGACAAAGCATTTGTAAACCCTCGTTTGATTTCAAATGATAAGATTACTGCAACCGCAAGCAGTCAGCAACTTCCAGGAAACGCGACTGAAGGCGCTGTTGAAAAGGCCTTTGACAATGATCCAAATACCTTCTGGCATACTAAATGGACTGGTGACACTGCGCCATACACTCTTACTATGACCTTGAAAGAAGCAGAAAAAGTCAATGGTTTGACTTATCTCCCACGACCAGGTGGTGGAAATGGTGTCGTTACGCGCTACGAAATCTACGCACAAAAAGATGGCCAAATGGTCAAGGTTTCAGAAGGAAGCTGGGACAACAACGCCCAAGAAAAAACAGTCAACTTTGCGGCGGTACATACCAACAAGATTGAGTTGAAAGTATTGGAAGGCGTTGGTGGTTTTGCAAGTGCTGCTGAAATTCATCTATTGAAACCTGTTAAAGAAGAGCAAGAAACGCCTGCACCAAGTCAACCAGAAAAACCAACTACTCCTGAAAAACCAAAAGTAGACCAAACCGGTGATGGAACAGTTGAATTGGCGGATCAATTCACTGCAAGTAAACCAGCTAGCGAAGACAGCATTGTAGCTGCCAGCAAGAGCGCAGACTATCTCAAGAAAGAGTACAAGGTCTTCCCAACTCCACAAAAAGTGACTTATGGAGAAGGTGTCACAGCTCTTCGCAAGCAAGTCAATCTGGTCATGGGTGATCAACTCGATATCTATACTCGCAATCGCTTGAAGAGTGTTTTGCAGGACAATCAAGTATCTTATACAACTGGTAAGGCAGCAATCGCTGGCGCAACCAATATCTATCTTGGAGTGCATGGACAAGGCTCACAAGCAGAGCAAAACTTGTCCAATGTTTCAGCAGGCCTCTTTGACAAGATTGACGCCTATGTCTTGAGTATCAAGGATAATTCGATTTCTATCGTCGGAAAAGACACAGATGCGGTCTTCTATGGTTTGACAACCTTGAAACACATGCTCAAGGAAAGCCAAGTGCCAGTCCTTCGCAATGTGACAGTAGAAGATTACGCAGAACTCAAGAACCGTGGTTTCATCGAAGGTTACTATGGAAATCCATGGTCTAATGCCGATCGTGCAGAACTCATGCGTTTTGGTGGCGATTTGAAATTGAACCAATACTTCTTTGCACCAAAAGATGATCCATACCACAACAAGAAATGGCGTGAACTCTACCCAGAAGAAAAACTAGCTGAAATCCGTGAACTCGCTCGTGTCGGAAATCAAAGTAAAACTCGCTATGTCTGGACTATCCATCCATTCATGAACAACCGCATCCGCTTTGGCAATGAAGCGCATTACCAAGAAGATTTGGCAACCATCAAGGCCAAATTTACCCAGTTGATGAAAGTGGGTGTCCGTGAGTTTGGTATTCTAGCAGATGATGCACCAAGTCCTGTTGGAGGCTACAATAGCTACAACCGCTTGATGCAAGATATGACCAAGTGGTTGACTGAAATGCAGGGAACTTACAGCGGTCTTCGTAAAGAAATGATCTTTGTTCCTGGCCAGTATTGGGGTAATGGACGTGAAGATGAGTTGAAATCCCTCAATGAAAATCTCCCAAGTTCAGCATCCATGACCTTGACGGGTGGTAAGATTTGGGGTGAAGTCTCTGAAAGCTTCCTTTCAACTCTCAAGAACAATCTATCCGCAGGTGGCAAGACCTATCGCCCCGTTTCACTTTGGATTAACTGGCCTGTAACAGATAACTCTAAACAACACTTGATTCTAGGTGGTGGTGAGAAATTCCTTCATCCAAATGTGGATCCAAGCTTGCTGTCTGGTATCATGTTGAACCCAATGCAACAGTCTGAACCATCTAAGATTGCCCTCTTTTCAGGAGCTCAATACTCATGGAAACAGTGGAAATCAGAAGAAGAAGCTAAGAAAATCAATGATATTGCCTTCAACTTTGTAGAAAATGGTCATTTTGAAGATAGCAAGGTATCAGCAGCCTTCCGTGAACTTGGCAAGCACATGATCAACCAAAACATGGATAATCGTGTCGTCAAACTAGAAGAATCGGTAGACTTGGCTCCAAAATTAATAGACTTCATGACCAAGCTTAAAGCAGGTCAGGATGTGACTGCCGAACGTGTAGCCTTGCGTGCAGAATTTGCCAAGATTAAAGAAGCAGCTGAACTCTATAAAGCATCAGGCGATAAAAAAATGGTTGCCCAAATCCACTATTGGTTGGATAATGCAATCGATCAAATGAATGCCCTTGATGCCTTCCTAACAGGAACAGAGGCTATGGCTACAAATGATGCAGCCAAACTTTGGGATAGCTACTATAAAGGTTTGAAATTGTACGAACAGTCTCAAACTCACACCTTCCATTATGTAGACCATATGGAAAAAGCTGAATTGGGTGTTCAACATATTCGTCCATTTATCCTATCCTTGAAGGAAGTTCTAGCGTCTGAAGTTCAAAAAGTCTTGCACCCAGACCAAATCATCAGCACCTTTATTACCAATCGAACAGGTGTAGAAGGTGGTTTGGCAGAAGTAACGGATGGCGACTTGGCAACCCATGCGATTATTAAATCACCAAACAGCATCAAGACAGGTGATTATATTGGTATGAAGTTCAACAAGCCGGTAGCGATTCAAACCTTGACCTTTGCTATGGGAACCCAGGCAAATCCACGTGACACCTTTAGTAAGGCAGAAGTGCAGTATCAAGATGAAAATGATAACTGGGTAACTTTAAAAGAGCCAAGCTATGTCGGAAATGAATCCCTTCTTAAGTTTGAAAATCTCACTATTAAGGCCAAGGCAGTTCGCATGATTGCGACAGCAGACCGCGAGAACACTTGGTTTGCAGTTCAGGAAATTGCAGTTAACCGTCCAGTTGAAAAAGCTCGTAGCCAACAAGCAACGACAGTTAGTCTAAGCTCAAACTTAGTTTACAAACTAAATACCTCAGCCCGTCAAATCACTGATGGCAAGGACAATACAGAAGCCATGATGGCAAATGCTGACGGTAGCAATACGACACCAGTAGATGCTTGGGCACAACTTGATCTCGGTGAAGTCAAGTCAGTCACTAAAGTACGACTTCGCCAAGGAACGGGTGATAAGCTTGCTGCAGGTGTACTTGAGTATTCTACAGATGGAACTGCGTGGCAAGAGTTGGATCGCCTATCAGGAGAACAAACCAAGGAAGTGACCAGAGCGATCAATGCTCGTTACATCCGAGTACGCAATACCAAGGCCCTTGACCTCTGGTGGCGTATCCAGGACTTCTCTGTTGAGACACGTTCTGGAAATAGTGAGTTAACAGACACCAACGTGGATGCCTTGAAGGAAACGCCGGTAGTGGATAGCTTGGGCAGTTATGAGCTTCAAATTCCAGCTGGAACCAAACTTCCTGCTCATAGCTATCTAGGTATGAAGCTTGACCGTATCCATCAGATCAAGAGCATCCAGCTCAAAGGTCAGGCCAACCCATCTCTTAGCCTAGAGTACTCTGCAAATGCACAAGAATGGACGCCAGCTAGCCAGTTGACAGACAGATCTGTAGCGACCCACTTGGTACGTTACGTTCGTCTTGTGAATAAAACAGACAAAGAGCAGGCTGTTCCATCTACTTCACTCCTAGTAACTACCAAAGAAGTCCAACCAACCAAACTAGAATCTACAACTATGGGCATTCATCCAACATACGGAAGCAATGATGTTCGTAAACTGAACAACCTAGATCAACTGTTTGATGGTGTTTATAACAACTTCGTTGAGTTTTCAGACTATGCCCATAAAGATGGTCATGTGACCTTGAAACTTGGCAGCGAACGCACTATCAAGAAGATTAGAGCCTACATCCAAGACGGAACTCAAAACTACCTTCGTGATGGTAAGATCCAAGTCAGCCAAGATGGTAAAACTTGGACAGATGTCGTGACAGTAGGAGATGGTGTGGCTAATAGTACACACGATGATTCATTGACAGATGGTTGGACACATGATTCTAAGATGCCAGGAAATCGCTACATAGAGGGTGAATTGACGACACCAGTCAAAGCCAACTATCTTCGTGTCCTCTATACAGCGGATTATGATGCCCGTTTTGTAGGATTTACAGAATTGGTTATCAACGATGGTGAATTTGTCAAACCAATCAATGATCCAACAGTAGAAGGAAGTAGTGGAGAAAGCCAAGGTAACCTTTATAATAATCTTGTAGACGGCAAAGTCTTGACCAGCTACAAGTCTGAAAAAGAGAAGGGCGAGTTGGTTTATCACTTGTCTGAGCCGACCAATGCTAACCACCTTCGTCTTGTTTCTAGTCTTCCTGAAGGAGCGAAAGCACGTATTCTTGCTAGAACACTCAAGGATGGTCAAGACAGTTGGACAGACCTCGGTACCATTACATCTAGTCTCCAAACTTTTGCTATCCGAAATGGCGGCTCTCTTCTAGACGTCAAATTAGTCTGGGAAGGTGGCAAGGCTGAGTTTTATGAATTGGCAAGCTTCCATCAAGAATTAACAGAAGAACCGCTCCAATCAAGCAAGGGTGAAGAGCCAGCACCTGTTCTTGAGGTTCCTGAATTCACAGGTGGTGTCAATGCAGTTGAAGCCTTGGTACATGAGCTTCCAGAGTACACAGGCCCAGTAGCAACAGTAGGCGACCAAGCCGCTCCAATAGTAGAGAAACCTGAGTTCAAGGGCGGTGTCAATGCAGTTGAAGCCCTAGTACATGAACTTCCAGAGTACACAGGCCCAGTAGCAACAGTAGGTGACCAAGCTGCTCCGACAGTAGAGAAACCTGAGTTCAAGGGCGGTGTCAATGCTGTTGTGGCACTGGTACATGAGCTTCCAGAATACACAGGTCCATTATCGACAGTAGGTGATCAAGCTGCTCCAGCAGTAGAGAAACCTGAGTTTAAACTTAGCTCATTTGCTTCAGATGAAGATAAGACACCGGCACCGGATCTAAAACAAGAAGTGACGAAGCAAGAAACTGCTGAACAAAGCTTGCCAGCAACAGGTGAGAGCCAATCTGACACAGCTCTCTTCCTTGCAGGTGTTAGCCTAGCCCTATCTGCTCTCTTTGTAGCAAAAACAAAGAAAGACTAGTATTTAGTAAAACCTCTTAACAAGATTACGAAATCCGTTTTCCTATCTTTCCCAATGAGGTTTATAGTACGCAGAAAGCCTGAGAAGATGTCTTCTCAGGCTTTTGTTAAGCACATAAATACGATACTTCTATGAAAAAATCACCCAGAATATTCTGGGTGATAAATGTTATGGTTGTGCTGGTTGAGGATTCTGATTCTGATTTTGGTTCTGGTTTTGTTGACCAGGCGTTGTATTTGGTTGCTGGTTATTGGTATTATTGTTTGCACTATTATTCGTGCTTGGAGTAGTTGAACTTGACTGTGAAGTTGAACTTTCTGAAGTCGAGCTCGAACTTTCAGGTGTTGGGGCCTGTTGCGGAGCAGGAGCAGTCCATGCAGAGCGAGCACCGTTTTTAAAGACGAACTCACCACTTCGATAGAGGCCTTCTGGCATAGTCCAGTCGCCAGGGTTGTTATCCTCAGACAGATAAGTCATCATTGAACGGTAGACCTTAGCTGCAACATAGAAGCCATCACCAACGATAGGAGTTAGGCGGTTTGAGTAACCTGTCCATACAGCCATTGAATATTTGCGAGTATAACCAACAAACATTTCGTCTGGAGCTACATAACCAGTATTTTTGATGTAGTTTTCAATTTCATCGTCTGTATAGTTTGATGTACCAGTCTTACCAGCTTGAGGTAGCCAAGGGAGATAAGCACCACGACCTGTTCCGTATGCCAAGACAGTCTTCATCATTTCTGTCATCATATAGGCGGTCGTCTCTTTCATGGCACGAGTACCAGGATCAGCGTATTCTTTTGAGCTACCATCACTAAAGACAATCTTGTTGATATACATTGGTTTATGGTAGATACCACCGTTTGCAAAAGCAGCGTAAGCAGCAGCCATTTTCTCACTACTTGCTCCGTACTTTTTATTTGACTCAGTCGTGTTACTAGAAATAGCGTTGGCATAGTGCATATCCGGATAGTCAATACCGATTCCATTTAGAAAGGTCTTGGCTCTATCCAAACCGACTTTGTTCAAGGTTTCTACGGCTGTAACGTTCCGTGATTGTTGGAGCGCATATTGGATGGTGATGTTTCCAAAGTAACTTCTATCCCAGTTGTAAACAGGGGTATCTGTTCCAGGATAGTTGTAAGGAACATCATGTACAATCGAAGCAGTTGAGTCGTAGATGTCATACTCCAAGGCAGGAGCATAGTCTGTGATCGGCTTCATAGAAGAACCCCAGTCACGGTTGGTTTCAACAGCTTGGTTGATTCCGAAGGAAACATTGCTTGATTGGTGACGAGAACCTAACTGAGCAATGACTTTCCCGTTTGTCACGTCCACAATCGTTGAAGCTACTTGCATTTCATCGTCAGGATAGTTAACATACTCGTCAGTATTGTAGATATCCCAGAGATGTTGTTGAACTTTAGGATCAACGTTGGTGTAGACGTCCATACCAGTCGTTAAGAGGTTGTAGCCTGTTTCTTGTTCGACTTGATCGATTACCTCTTTGAGATAGTTGTCCATGTATGGAGGATAACTATTAGCCGATTTTAAACTTTGAAGTCCATCTGTAATCGGAGTATTAATCGCTTTTTCATATTGCTCAGCTGTAATGTAACCTTGCCCCTTCATCTCAGAGAGGACGAGATTACGACGTTCTTGAGCAGCTTCTGGATGCGAGTATGGATCATACTGGTTTGGAGCCTGAGGCATCCCGGCAAGGAGAGCCAGTTGAGGAATACTTAAATCTTTGAGATCCTTGCCATAGTAACTTTGGGCAGCTGTCTGCATTCCGTAGTTACCGTTTGACATGTAAACCTTGTTGATGTAGTAGGTCAAAATCTCTTGTTTAGTCGCTTTTTGTTCTAGCTGAACGGCTAACCAAGCTTCCTGAGCCTTACGAGAAAGGGTTTGATCAGAAGTTGACGTAGAGAAATAAGTTAACTTGATCAACTGCTGCGTCAAGGTGGAAGCTCCTTGCAGACCTCCACCACCACGAAGGTTTCGTAGGGTAGCACCTAGGATACGGATCGTGTCAATTCCTCGGTGATTAAAGAAGCGATGGTCCTCAATCGAAACAATAGCGTTGACCAAATCGGTTGGTATTTCGTTTGCTTGGGCATTGACCCGACGTTCCGATCCAAGATCAGCGATAAGTTCGTCATTGCTATCATAGATCTTACTTGACGTTGTAGCAACTAGTTTACTTTCAGAAAGTTCTGGAGCCTTGCTAACATAGTAGAGGAAGAGACCTCCACCAAGCATTACAGCTGCGATAAATACAGTTAAGAGACTGATACTGACATACTTAGCTATTCGCAGAAAAGTTTGTTTGTTCATCTTGTTTTACCACCTAGTAAATGTTCTTTGATAATGTCGAGGTAGGGAATTTGAGGAAAGGCACCAGGCTCAATCCTATATCCATTTTCTCGAATATATCCAAGTGGCATTGACTTCTGTCCCTTATCTTGATGATAGAAACGGATGAGGTCAATAGCCGGCAATAAGTAGGTTTCTTGCTGAGAAGAAAAGTGAAGGAGTACAAAGCAGATTCCTTGCTGGGCAAGGACTTGTTCCATATGCTGGATCTGATGGAGATGAAAATTCTTCATCGGTATCGCATGTTTTTGCCTGGTTTCCTTTGCTTCAAAGTCGATGTAGTATCCATCATAAACCCCTGAATAGTCAGTAGTTGAAGCTTGTCTAAAGTAGGCTTCAACGATCTTGGCTCGACTTCGTTGGGGATAGTCAACACGTACGATTTGGATGGGAGTCGGCTTCTTGTGAATAACTGCCAACCCATGCGACAAATAGTAGTCGTTTGTAGCATTGATCATCTTTTCAAAAGACATTCCCCGATTTGCGAAATTTTTAGTTTGTGACAGGGGTGCTTGTCTCTTTTGAGATGAAATTTTATGTGGATAGTTGACCATAATTCTCCTTATTGGTACAATAACATCACTCTATTATATCATAAATTTACAAAGAAAGGGTTAAAAATGACATCAGCCTTGATTTTAGGCTATTCAGCCTTCGACCTTGGTCTCTTTAATGACAAGGATATTCGCGTTGATATTATCAAAACAGCCATTCGGAGAGACCTGGAACGTCTAGCAGAGGATGGGGTGAAATGGCTTGTCTTTACAGGGACCTTGGGCTTTGAGTACTGGGCGCTTCAGGTGGCGAAAGAAATGAAAGCAGACTATGGATTTCAGCTGGCGACCATTTTTGATTTTGAAACCCATGGTAGTAATTGGAATGAAGCAAATCAAGCGAAATTGAGTGAGTTCAAGCAGGTTGATTTTGTCAAATATGCCTATCCACAGTATGAGCACAAGGGACAATTACGCGATTATCAGAAATTTCTGCTGGAAAATACAGATACTTGTTACCTTTTTTATGACGAAGAAAACGAAACCAAGTTACGATATTTTTACCAAATGATGAAAAATCAAGCGGACTATGTTACAAGAAGATTAACATTTGAGGACTTGAATGAAATAGTAGAAAATTTTTCTGAAAAGTAAGCCTTTGACCTTGATTTTTACTTGTCTTTTTTTATATAATAATACTAGTAACCCAGAATGGAGAGAGACATGGCAAGTATTATATTTTCAGCGAAAGATATTTTTGAACAAGAATTTGGACGTGAAGTACGTGGATATAGCAAAGCAGAGGTAGATGAATTCCTAGACGATGTGATTAAGGATTATGAAACCTACGCAGCTTTGGTCAAATCCCTTCGTCAAGAGATTGCTGATTTGAAGGAAGAATTATCTCATAAACCACAGGTGGCGCCAACTCAACCAGACTCTATTGAAGTAACAGCTTCTACTTCAATGACAAACTTTGATATTTTGAAACGCTTAAATCGTCTCGAAAAAGAAGTATTTGGTAAGCAAATCTTAGACAACCAAGATTTATAATTGACTAAGGAATGAGTGCAATTTTTGGATAATCGCGTGAAGAGGTTCTCTTTTCATGAGGAAAGTCCATGCTAGCACAGGCTGTGATGCCTGTAGTGTTTGTGCTAGGCGAATCCATAAGCCTAGGGACGAGAAATCGTTACGGCAGTCGAAATGGCTAAGTCTTCGGATAGGTCAGAATAGGCTTGAAAGTGCCACAGTGACGGAGTCTTTCTGGAAACAGAGAGAGTGGAACGCGGTAAACCCCTCAAGCTAGCAACCCAAATTTTGGTCGGGGCATGGAGTGCACGGAAACGAACGTAGTACTCTGACTGCTAGCAGATTTATGCTGTTAGCGGTAGACAGATGATTATCGAAGGAAGTGGTCCTAGTCACTTCTGGAACAAAACATGGCTTATAGAAAATTGCATATAGGTTGGGGCTGAGAAATCTTTCTCAACCTCATTTTTTAAAGTGAACAAGAGAAAGGTCTTGCAAGACTAGAAATGAAAGAACAATTTAATTTAATCGCAACTGCTGCGGCGGGTCTCGAGGCTGTCGTTGGACGTGAGGTGCGAGACCTTGGTTATGATTGCCAGGTTGAAAATGGGCGTGTCCGCTTCCAAGGAGATTTGAAGGCAATCATTGAGACCAATCTTTGGCTTCGTGCAGCGGATCGCATCAAGATTGTAGTCGGAAGCTTTCCAGCTAAGACTTTTGAAGAGCTTTTTCAAGGCGTTTTTGCTCTAGATTGGGAAAACTATCTCCCGCTAGGAGCACGTTTCCCGATATCAAAGGCAAAATGTGTGAAGTCTAAACTCCACAACGAGCCCAGTGTTCAGGCTATTTCTAAGAAGGCTGTTGTGAAGAAATTACAAAAACACTATGCCCGTCCAGAAGGAGTTCCCTTGATGGAAACTGGTCCCGAGTTTAAGATCGAGGTATCTATCCTGAAAGATGTGGCAACTGTCATGATTGACACGACAGGTTCTAGCCTTTTTAAACGTGGTTATCGTACGGAAAAGGGTGGAGCGCCTATCAAGGAAAACATGGCAGCGGCCATTTTACAACTCTCTAACTGGTATCCAGACAAGCCTTTGATTGATCCAACCTGTGGTTCAGGAACTTTCTGTATCGAGGCGGCTATGATTGCCAGAAAGATGGCGCCAGGTCTTCGCCGTTCCTTTGCTTTTGAAGAATGGAACTGGGTCAGCGATCGGTTAATTCAAGAAGTACGTACGGATGCTGCCAAGAAAATTGACCGTGAACTGGAACTGGATATCATGGGCTGTGATATAGACGCTCGTATGGTTGAAATTGCTAAAGCCAATGCCCAAGCAGCAGGTGTGGCAGGTGATATCACCTTTAAACAAATGCGGGTACAAGACTTGCGCTCGGACAAGGTAAATGGAGTCATCATCTCCAATCCGCCATATGGTGAGCGTTTGTCTGATGATGCAGGAGTTACCAAGCTCTATGCTGAGATGGGACAGGTCTTTGCACCACTGAAAACGTGGAGTAAGTTTATCCTGACGAGTGACGAAGCTTTTGAAAGCAGGTACGGAAGTCCAGCTGATAAAAAGCGAAAACTCTATAACGGGACCTTAAAAGTGGATTTGTATCAATACTTTGGTCAGCGTGTCAAACGCCAAGAGGTAAAATAGAAAGGTGAACTCATGAGTAAGAAAAGACGTGATCGTCATAAAAAAGGACATCAAGAACCACAATTCGACTTTGACGAAGCAAAAGACTTGACTGTTGGTCAAGTCATTCGTAAGAATGAAGAGGTTGAAGCAGGAGTATTGCCTGAGGACAGTATCTTAGACAAATACATCAAACAGCACCGTGAAGAAATCGAAGCCGACAAGTTTGAAACTCGTCAGTTTAAAAAAGAAGAGCTAGCCTCTACTCAAAACCTAGAGGAAATGATCCAAGAAGTTCGTGAATCAAGTGAGACTTCTGAAGAAGTTGAAGAATCACATCTTGTTACGGAGGAAGTTTCTGGCGATATAGAAGAAACGGAGGCTGCTAGTGTTGTTCTTTCTCCTCTAGATGAAGAAAATCAAGAACTGGAACCACTTGTATTAACCAACACAGCAACAGAAGAAGAGACAGAAAGTCTAGAAGAGGAAGAAGTGGTTGTTCCTCTATCACGTTCGGCTCAAACAGAACCTGAAACAGGTTCTAAGAAGAAAGGTGTCATCATCATTGCTTCTGTAGTAGCTGCAATCCTTGTGC
>CAURRB010000007.1:0-49225 GCA_963527085.1 Streptococcus oralis | reverse complement strand
TCTGTCGGTTGGTCTTGGATGAAGAAAAAGTCTTGGTAGTACTGGTCGCCAGCTAAGGCCTTCTGAAACCATTCGTGTTCTGTCGAGCAATGATTAAGCACCATATCCAGCATAAAGTCAATCTTGTGCTCTTTACCGACACGGACCATCTCCTCAAAATCAGCCATATCACCAAATAGAGGATCCACTGCCATATAATCTGAAATATCATAACCATTATCCCTTTGGGGGCTTGGATAGAATGGATTGAGCCAGACCATATCCACGCCCAGTTTGGCTAGATAGGGGATCTTTTCGATAATCCCACGGAAATCCCCAATACCGTTTCCAGTGGTGTCTTTGTATGATTTTGGATAGATTTGATAGACTACTTTTCTTTTATCAAGTGCCATCTGTTTCTCCTTTTCTGATAAAAGGGAGGAACTGATGTTCCTTCCCTGTTTGTACTATTTCGATTAGATTCGTGTAGCGACCATGAGAGCTTCCCCAGCTTGGATAGTTATTGGATAAGTTCCAGTGATAGTCGCTGTATAAGCATCTTGGTTGGTGATGATAACTGGAGTTTCTGTCACGAGACCTGCAGCCTTAATGACATCCATATCAAAACGAATCAATTTCTGACCAACTGTGACGTGGTCTCCTTGGACTACAAGACTTTCAAAACCTTTGCCATCAAGACCTACTGTATCCATACCGATGTGGATGAGCAATTCTACCCCCTCGTCAGAGACAATACCGATGGCATGCTTAGTAGGGAAAAGAACCGTTACTGTCCCATTGACTGGAGAAGTCAACTCACCTTGGCTTGGTTCAATGACTAGGCCTTGTCCCATGACACCTGATGCAAAAACAGGATCCGTCGCTTGACTCAATTCTTTCACTTGACCAGTAAGGGGGCTGACAATTTCTACTGGGGCAAGGGTTACTGGTTCATGACTGACAAATTCTGCCTCTTCTTGGGCAACGAATTCTGCTTGCAAGGCTGTATCGTCCTCAGTTTTTGTAAAGAGGCCTGCCTTACGGAAGAAGAAAGTCAAGAGCATTGGTACAACAATAGCAACTAGCATGGTTCCTGCAAATGGTAGCATGTATTGAGGTTGAATAGAGAGAATACCTGGCAAGCCACCGATACCAATAGAAGCCGCAGTTACATTAAAAGTAACAGACAACATACCTGCAAGGGCTGAACCGATCATTCCAGCTACAAATGGATAGATGTATTTGACATTGACCCCAAAGAGAGCTGGTTCTGTAACACCGAGATAGGCTGAAATGGTTGCAGGAAGTGAAATCTGAGCCTCACGCTCATCATGACGATGCATGAAATAATAGGCAAATACGGCAGAACCTTGAGCAATATTAGAAAGAGCAATCATTGGCCATAGGGCAGTTCCGCCGGCATCCGCAATCAATTGCGTGTCGATGGCATTGGTCATATGATGCAAACCTGTGATGACAAATGGAGCGTAGAGGGCACCAAAAATCGCACCGAAGAGCCATTTAACAGGACCCGTCAAACCTGCCAAGACAACTGCTGAAAGTCCTTGACCAATTGTCCAACCGATTGGTCCCAAAACAGTATGAGCCAAAATCAAAGCTGGAATCAATGACAAGAAAGGCACAAAAATCATGGAAATGACTTCTGGGATATGCTTACGCCAGAAAATTTCCAAATATGCTAAACTCAATCCTGCCAGCAAGGCTGGAATAACTTGGGCTTGGTAACCGATACGATTAACAGTAAAGTAGCCAAAATTCCATACCCAGTTGGCTGCGATTTCTGATGCAGGTGTTGAAGCTACTGCATAGGCATTGAGCAACTGAGGTGAAACCAAACAGATCCCGAGAACAATTCCCAAGATTTGGCTGGTTCCCATCTTACGAGAGACAGACCAGGTAATCCCTACTGGCAAGAACTGGAAGATTGCTTCACCAGGCAGCCAGAGGAAGTGATTGACTCCTGCCCAAAACTGAGAGGATTCTGTGATGGTTTTGCCATCCAACATTGACCAATGAACACCCTCCAAGACATTACGGAAACCGAGGATTAGTCCACCAACAATCAGAGCCGGAATAATCGGTGTAAAGATTTCTGCTAGAGTGGTCATGATACGTTGAAGCACGTTTTGATTGCTCTTAGCTGCAGATTTGGCTGCTTCTTTGGAAACACCCTCAATGCCTGAAACAGCTGTAAAATCATTATAAAAAATCGGCACGTCATTCCCAATAATCACCTGAAATTGACCCGCATTTGTAAAGGTCCCTTTGACGGCTGGAATCGACTCGATGACCTTGACATTGGCCTTCTTTTCGTCTCCGAGAACAAAGCGCATCCGTGTCGCACAGTGGGTGACAGCAGTGACATTCTCCTTACCTCCAATCGCTTGAAGCAGATCTTTGGCTTCTTGTTCAAATTTTCCCATTTGATTCTCCTTATATTTGTCAAAGCAAGCTTGACTTGATAGCTCTATTGTAAACGATACCAAACTTGTATGCAACTTGTTTGCGATAAAAAGAGGATATTTTTGGATATTTTCTAGCACTTGTATGGTAAAATAGATACAAGTGTGTATAGAATAAGATTCAAAACTCATTTAAGGAAGCAATATGAAGAAATACCAACAATTATTTAAGCAAATCCAAAAAACCATTCAAAACGAGACTTACGCTGTCGGAGATTTCCTCCCCAGTGAGCACGACCTCATGAATCAGTATCAGGTGAGCCGTGACACCGTCCGAAAAGCTCTGTCCCTCCTCCAAGAGGAAGGATTGATCAAAAAGATAAGGGGACAAGGTTCTCAAGTCGTCAAAGAAGAAACGGTAAATTTCCCTGTCTCTAACCTAACCAGCTACCAAGAACTGGTTCAGGAACTTGGGCTGCGCTCGAAAACCAATGTCGTCAGTCTAGATAAAATCATTATCGATAAAAAGTCCTCACTGATAACCGGCTTTCCAGAGTTTCGGATGGTGTGGAAGGTAGTCCGCCAGCGTGTGGTGGATGATTTGGTATCGGTTCTAGATACGGACTATCTGGATATGGAACTGGTCCCAAATCTCACTCGCCAAATCGCTGAGCAGTCTATCTACTCGTATATAGAGGACGACCTCAAACTCCTTATTGATTATGCTCAGAAGGAAATCACCATTGACCACACGGGTGACCGAGACAAGATTCTCATGGACATTGGTAAAGACCCTTATGTCGTTTCAATCAAGTCAAAAGTCTATCTCCAAGACGGGCGCCAGTTCCAATTCACCGAAAGTCGCCATAAATTAGAAAAATTTCACTTTGTTGACTTTGCCAAAAGACATCCGAAATAAACACTTACAGTTGGGGATACTCTCAACTGTTTTTTAGTAGTAAATAATCTAGTTGATAGTTGGAAAAGAGGGACTGCTTGCTACTTATTCTACTATTTTAAGAAAAAACAACAGCAAATATGTATCTTGCTAAAAAGCTCTTGACAAATGCTAAACGACCATTAGAATGGGAGGTGAGGAGATAAATAGAAACAAATTAAACGAAATTGCTTTATAGAATGTAAGCGGTTTCTAATAAACAAAGGAGGGTTTTATGAAAAAACACTTTTGGGAGAAATCCTGTCGCTATAGCATCCGCAAGCTGACGGTTGGGACTGCTTCTGTTTTACTGGGAGCTGTTTTTCTAGTCAACCACACTGTAGCCGCAGACAGTGTTGAGGTCAAACAAACTGAACCAACCTCTGTCGAAGCTATCACTCAGCCTGATAGTGAACCCAAAGCTGCTGAAGCTACTGAAACTACAAAACCGTCTCTAGTCGAGAGTCCAGTAGTTTCCGAAAGCAAGCCAGCTGAGGAGACTCAGAAGACAAATAGTCAAGCTAGTGAAGAAGCCATTGTAGAAGCTAAAGAAAATAAGGAACCTGAAAAAGCAGACCAACCTGTGACAAAACAAGAAAACTATCAACTCAGCTACAATCAGCCAACAGCTCCCTCCTATGACGGATGGGAAAAGCAAGCCCTCCCTGTCGGAAATGGAGAGATGGGAGCCAAGGTTTTCGGACTCATTGGGGAAGAGAGAATCCAGTACAACGAAAAGACCCTCTGGTCAGGAGGACCACAACCCGATAGCACCGACTATAACGGTGGAAACTACAAGGACCGCTACAAGGTTTTAGCAGAGATACGTAAAGCCCTCGAAGCTGGTGACCGCCAAAAAGCAAAACAGCTCGCCGAACAAAATCTAGTTGGACCAAACAATGCCCAGTATGGACGTTACCTAGCCTTTGGTGATATCTTCATGGTCTTTAATAACCAGAAGAAAGGACTAGATACTGTAACTGATTATCACCGTAATCTAGACATCACCGAAGCCACTACGACCACTTCTTACACCCAAGATGGGACGACCTTCAAACGCGAAACCTTCTCCAGCTATCCTGATGATGTCACTGTGACCCACCTGACCAAAAAAGGAAACAAGACACTTGACTTTACCCTTTGGAACAGCTTGACAGAAGACTTGCTTGCTAATGGCAACTACTCTTGGGAATATTCCAACTATAAGAATGGTCATGTCACTACAGATACAAATGGAATCCTTCTAAAGGGAACTGTCAAAGATAACGGCCTCAAATTTGCATCCTATCTAGGAATTAAAACGGACGGAAAGGTGACTGTTCAGGACGAAACTCTGACCGTTACAGGCGCAAGTTATGCAACCCTCTATCTCAGTGCCAAGACTAACTTCTCTCAGAATCCCAAAACCAACTATCGAAAAGACATTGACCTCGAAAAAACAGTTAAAGGGATTGTCGAAGCAGCTAAGGCCAAAGACTACGAAACACTGAAAAAGGCCCATATCAAGGACTATCAAAGTCTCTTTAACCGCGTTAAACTAAACCTAGGTGGAAACAAGACTGCTCAAACGACAAAAGAGGCCCTTCAAGGCTATAACCCAGAAAAAGGGCAAAAATTGGAAGAACTCTTCTTCCAATACGGCCGATATCTACTCATCAGTTCGTCTCGTGATCGGACAGATGCCCTTCCTGCCAACCTACAAGGAGTCTGGAATGCTGTAGACAATCCACCTTGGAACGCTGACTACCACCTCAATGTCAATTTGCAAATGAACTATTGGCCAGCCTACATGAGCAACCTGGCTGAAACAGCCAAGCCAATGATCAATTACATTGACGACATGCGCTACTATGGCCGTATCGCTGCCAAGGAATACGCTGGTATCGCATCCAAAGATGGACAAGAAAATGGTTGGCTGGTCCACACCCAAGCAACACCATTTGGCTGGACTACTCCAGGCTGGAATTACTATTGGGGTTGGTCTCCAGCTGCTAACGCTTGGATGATGCAAAACGTCTATGATTACTACAAGTTCACCAAGGATGAGACCTATCTCAAAGAAAAGATTTATCCAATGCTCAAGGAAACAGCTAAGTTCTGGAACTCCTTCTTGCACTATGACAAGGCCAGTGACCGTTGGGTGTCTTCTCCATCCTACTCACCAGAACACGGGACCATCACCATCGGAAATACCTTTGACCAATCGCTAGTCTGGCAGCTATTCCACGACTACATGGAAGTCGCTAGACATCTGAATGTCGACCAAGACTTAGTCACAGAGGTCAAAGCTAAATTTGAAAAACTCAAACCGCTTCACATCAACAAAGAGGGCCGCATCAAGGAATGGTACGAGGAGGACAGCCCTCAATTCACCAATGAAGGGATTGAAAATCACCACCGTCACGTTTCCCATCTAGTTGGTCTCTTCCCAGGTACGCTCTTTAGCAAGGACCAGGCTGAATACCTAGAGGCTGCGCGTGCTACCTTGAACCACCGTGGAGATGGTGGTACAGGTTGGTCTAAGGCCAATAAAATCAACCTCTGGGCTCGTCTGCTGGACGGTAACCGTGCCCATCGCTTGCTCGCTGAACAGCTCAAGTATTCAACCCTAGAAAATCTTTGGGATACCCACGCGCCTTTCCAAATCGACGGAAACTTTGGAGCAACTAGTGGGATGGCAGAAATGCTCCTCCAATCTCATACTGGCTATATTGCACCATTGCCAGCCCTTCCAGATGCTTGGAAAGACGGTCAGGTTTCTGGCTTGGTTGCTCGTGGAAACTTTGAAGTTAGCATGAAGTGGAAAGATAAAAACCTGCAAAGCTTGTCCTTCCTTTCAAATGTCGGTGGAGACCTGGTTGTAGATTATCCAAATATCGAAGCCAGTCAAGTTAAGGTCAATGGCAAAGCAGTCAAGGCAACTACCCTCAAAGATGGCCGCATCCAACTAGCAACACAAAAAGGTGATGTCATTACCTTTGAACATTTCCCTGGTCGCATAACCAGTCTGACAGCAGTTCGACAAAATGGAGTCACTGCCGAACTCACCTTCAACCAAGTAGAAGGCGCTACCCACTATGTCATCCAAAGACAAGTGAAAGACGAAACTGGCCAAACCTCTGCGACCAGAGAATTTGTAACCAATCAAACCCACTTTATTGACCGATCACTCAATCCTCAACTCTCCTACACCTATACGGTCAAAGCTATGCTGGGCGAAGTTTCTACACAAGTCTCTGAACAAGCCGCTGTTGAAACCTATAGCGAGTTGATGGACGACCGAGATAGCCGCATCCAGTACGGAGCTGCCTTCGGAAACTGGGCAGACTCAGAATTATTTGGAGGAACAGAGAAATTTGCTGACCTTTCAAAAGGAGATTACACAGACGAAGACCTCACTGCCACCATTCCTTTCACTGGTGTTGGTATCGAAATCTATGGACTAAAATCGTCTGAATTAGGTCTTGCCACTGCTAAAATTGATGGCAAAGAGGTCGGGGAGCTTGACTTCCATACTGCTGGAGCAACTGAAAAAGGTAGTCTCATCGGTCGCTTCACAGGATTATCTGACGGACCTCACACATTGACTCTTCGTGTTAAACGTGAGCACAAAGGACGTGGTAGTGAGCGCTCGAAAATTTCATTAGACTACTTCAAGATCCTAGCAGGAACAGGCAATACGATTGAAAAAATGGATGATCGTGATTCGCGTATCCAGTATGGTTCCCAGTTTAAGGACTGGTCTGACCCTGAACTCTACGGAGGTACGGAAAAATACGCTGATATCAACAACAGCGACTCTAGTACAGCTTCAGAAGCTCAGGCAACTATTTCCTTTACAGGAACGGGCATTCGTATTTATGGCTTGAAGAGCCTTGCCCTTGGACGAGCACGTGTTACACTAGATGGCAAAGAAATGCCAAGTCTAGACTTCTACACTTCAGGCGCAACTGAAAAAAGAGCCTTTATTGGCGAATTTACAAATCTCACTGACGGTCCGCACACCCTAACATTACGTGTTGACCCAGATTCGCCAGAAGGTCGCAAGAAAATCTCTCTAGACTCCTTTGATATCATCAAAACTCCAGCTGTTGGTTTAGATAGCCCTAGCATCGCGCCTCTTAAGGAAAATGACAAAGAAATTTCCTTAACCCTACCAGCTGGAGATTGGGAAGCCATCGCTGTAGCCTTCCCAGGTGTCAAAGATCCTCTAGTTTTGCGTAAGGTGGATGAAACGCATCTGGTTACCAGTGGGGATCAGACTATCCTATCAATCCAAGACAATCAAGTTCAAATCCCAATCCCTGACGAAACCAATCGCAAAGCTGGAAATGCCATTGAAGCTTATACCATTCAAGGAAATACCACAAGCAGCCCTGTCGTAGCCGTCTTTACTAAAAAAGATGAAAAGAAAGTTGATGAGAAGCAACCAACTACAAGCAAGGGGGACGAACCAGCTCCTACTGTTGAAATTCCGGAATACACCGATCCTATCGGAACGGCAGGGCAAGAGGAACCACCTACAGTGACAATTCCTGAATACACTAAACCTATCGGGACTGCAGGGCAAGAAGTGCCACCCACTGTAGAAATGCCTGAATACACCGAACCTATCGGAACGGCGGGGCAAGAAGAGTCTCCTACTGTAGAAAAGCCTGAATACACCGAACCGATCGGAACAGCAGGTCAAGAGGAAGCACCTACTGTTGAAAAACCTGAATACACCAAACCTATCGGAACTAGTGGGGATCAGGCTGCTCCAAGCCTTAGCCTTCCTGACTATCCAGTTCGAGTCTTAAAAGATAAGGAAACTGGAATAGAAATCATCGGTGGAGCCAGCGACTTAGAAGGAATTTCTCACGTTTCTAGCCGACGTATCCTAGCTCAGGAACTCTTTGGCAAGACCTATGATGCTTACGACCTACAACTTAAAAATCCAACCGATCATAGCTTGCAGCCAAAAGGCTCTGTCTTAGTTCGCTTGCCTATTTCAGCTAGCGTAGAAAACATCTACTACATCACTCCGACCAAGGAGTTGCAAGCCCTTGATTTCACCGTTCGAGACGGAAAGGTAGAATTCATCACTAATCATTTCAGTACCTATGCTGTCGTCTATCAAGCAACTGGAACAAGCTCTAACACTGAGGAAAAGCCAAGTGCTTCAGATGCAGAAACCTTGGCACACGAGACTGAACAACTTTCAGCTAGTCCGAGTCTTGCTAAAGCTGGAAATCATTCTCCTAAAGAACAACTTCCAGCAACAGGAGAAGCATCTAACCCACTCCTCTTCTTAGCAGGCCTTAGCCTAGCCCTAACAGCCACTTTTATGTTAAAAGGAAGAAAGGATGACTCCAACTAACCTTTAAACACACAAAAACAGGATGAAGATCACCTTCATCCTGTTTTATTTTGTCATCAAAACTTAGTTTTACAGTAGGTATAAAAAGACTAAGGTCAAGAGACTTGCTAGAAGCCCAACTCCCCAAAAGAAGAAGTCAACCTTCCACTCGCTCCAAGGATTGCCCTTGCCTGAGAATCCTCCAAGCTCAAAATGGTGATGCACAGGTGTCATACGGAAAATACGCTTTCCACCACTAAGTTTGAAGTAGGTAACCTGCATCATAACAGAGCTTGTCTCAAAGACATAGATAATCCCAATCAGTAAAAGGGTCCATTCTTGATGGAGGGCCATAGAGATTGCTGCCAGCATCCCACCTAATGCCAAACTTCCCACATCTCCCATAAAGACCTTGGCAGGCTTGTGATTAAAGACGAAGAAACCTAGCAAACCACCAATCATGGCAAGAATCACAAGAAGGATATCCAGTTGATTTTGCATATAAGCAATCACACCGTAGGCCGATAAGCTAATCACCACTGAAATACTTGCTAAGCCGTCAATCCCGTCCGTCAGATTCACCGCATTTGAAAAGCCAACTAGCCAGAAAAGGGCAAAGAAAATATAGAAAATTCCCAGATGAACTTGGTAGCCAAAAACTGAAAGCATGTCGCCACCACGCTCATAAAAGAGGTAGAAAATCACTCCTCCAAGGAGCTGGAGAGCAAGTTTTTGCTTGGGATTTAAGCCTTCGTTAATCTTACGAAAGACCTTGAGGAAATCATCCAAAAAACCTACCAATCCATACAAAACCAAGATAAACAAAATCATGCCTACATTGTTGGTCAATTGTTGGGTAAAAATAGCAACCAGAAAGCTCACAACAACTGCAACGATTAGGAAGACAAGACCTCCCATGGTTGGAGTCCCAGCTTTAGCTTGGTGTTGCTTGACATCCTCGTGCATCTGCTGACCTGTAATCTGCGCTTTTCGATAAAATCGGATAAAGGCTGGAATACCTATCAAGGTCAATAGAAAGGCCAGAATTCCAGCACTAATGGAACTAATCATCTTAATCTCCTAAAGTTATTTTCATTTTTTTAATGTCTTTGAGGGCTGTATTGGCACGGACACTTTGTTTCTTGACCGTTTTGCCACTACCTTCCCACTCGACTTCTATATTGAGCCATTTGGCAAATGTTTGCACATTTTCATCTGTCCAGCCGTACATATCAGGCATTTCTTCGACCTTATCTGACAGGATCAAGATCTGCTGATTGGCTTCCAAATTATCTCCTTCAGAAACCGAGAGTTCCTTGATCTTAGTTCCTGTTCCGATAACGATTGGTTGGACAAGGTTACGACGCAATTCCTCTGCTAGGTCACCCGGAGTAAAGTCCTTGGTAGCTGGCATGGCATAGCTTGTCGTCTTGCTGACCTGATCCAAGCTCTTAGCAGTTGACTGAAGATTGAGGGATTCTTTCATAGCAGAAGCTCGCTCAAGGATTGGGTTGGCAAACTCCCCAAGCTGAACACCCGAATAATGCTCTGGCTGTTGCACCGTCACATAGAGGATAAAGTCAGGATTTTCTGCAGGATGCATCGACACAACAGAGAAGATATAGTTGGTTTCACCTGTAAGGTAGCCCCCATTCTTCTCATCGGCAATCTGGGCAGTCCCAGATTTCAGGGCAACATTCTGTCCCGGAACATTGACATTTGGTTTTCCTGTACTGTGGTTGTACATGGTACCGTAGACAGGATCTGTTCCGACCATGACCATGTGCTCCCGAGTAGAGGACGCTGCTGCTTTTGACACAGGATTTCCGACAATTTCCTTTTGAGACTTACGAACAGACTGGTCATTTGGATCATAGAGGGCACTGATAAATTTCGGCTCCAACATAACCCCATCGTTGGCAATAGCTGTAAAAGCACGAAGCATCTGGGTCTGAGTAACAGAAATCCCTTGTCCAAATGAACTCATGGCGATATTGACAATGTTATCAGCAGGCAATTGACCTGTGTACTCATCCGCCAGACCAAAACGGGTCGGCACCCCAAACTTAAAGCGGTTAAGGTAGTCCAGCCAGGTTGCATCCCCCATCTTTTGCTCAAGCAAGGTCATTCCGATATTACTTGAGTGGGCAAATCCTTGAGAGAAGGTCATGGTGCCACCACTCGTCAATCCTTCATTGACGTCCCAGTCTCGAATGGTCGCATCTGCTATTTTCAATTCACTGCTGTTAAAGTATTCGCCACCAGGGAAGGTATTGTTGTCAATAGCCGAAGCCAACATCATCACCTTCATGGTCGATCCTGGCTCATAGTTACTTTGATAGAGGATATCACGCCAGACAAAGTCTTTTGTGATGCCATCCTTGGTATCTGCATTAAAGGTCGGCCGTTGGGTCGTAGCCAGGATTTCCCCTGTTTTAGCGCTGACCAAGGTAGCCGTCATATACTTGCCTTTTACCTTTTCCTGAAAGGCATCCATCTGGGTTTCCATAAAGGATTGCAAGGGACTAGAAAGGGTTGTGTATACATCTTTTCCATCTACTGTTTGTTGGGAAGCTTGATCTGTACCCGGAACAATATTTCCCAGACGATCCTTCTCATAGGTAATGATCCCATCTGTACCCGCCAGAATGTTATTTAAAGAACTCTCCAATCCAGATGTCCCAATCAAACGTTTGGTTCCATCCTCATTTTCATGGAGTTGCGCTAAACCGATAAAGGAAGAAGCAAACTGTCCATTGGGATAACTGCGGTTAGGACTAGTTGTAAAGTCAATCCCCTCAACGCCAGCTGTTTTGAGGTCATTTTTAATGGCCATCATATTGGCATAGGTGATCCCATTTCCCTTGGTACCAAAGGATACCTGTTTTAGATCTGGTTGAGAAAGCTGTTCTTTGACATAAGACTCCTCCATATCCAGATACTTATGAAAAATTTCAGCTACCTTATTAAATTGAGAATCCTCTACATAGAGAATTTTGCCTGTTGCTGACTTGTAGGTCTTGTCAATAACGGCATAGATATTATACGAAGTCGCATCCTCTGCAATAGGCGTTCCATTACGATCGTAGATGGTTCCCCGTTTTGCAGGAATCGTCTTGGTTGTTTGGTGAACCTTGTTAGCTTCTTGAACCAAGTCCTTACCAAATTTTTTACCCGTTCCGATGATGACCGCAAAGTTGACCAAAAAGACAGCGAAGAGTATGACAGCCAATAAACTCAGGCTTTTCCCTACTCTTCGACGATTTTCTTCTGGAGATTTACGGTTACGAACGGCATAACGGATGATTTTTTCTTTCCACTGTTTCATTTCTTACTCCGCTGCTCGGATATTTTCGTTATTCAGCTGCAAATCTTTGGAGTTTGCAATTTCTTTCAAACGTTCTGAACGAATCAATTCATTGACCTCTTGCTTGGCATCATCTAGCTCGGTTTTCTTTTCTTCGATTTGAGCATTGACCTTGGTCAATTCATTCTGAACTTGTAATAGCTTGGTCTGCATAAACACAACGCTAATTGCCAGGATAATCATTGTTGCAGCAATCGAAACATAGAAGGCCTTTTCCACACGTGAAAAACCTTTAAACTTCGTTTGCAATAACTGGCTTGTTTTTTCGATTCTTTCTGCCATGTTTTTCCTCTTACTTGTGAATTTTTCTGGCCACGCGCAACTTGGCTGAATGCGAACGATTGTTGGCTGCTAGCTCTTCAGCACTTGGCAAGATTGGCTTACGGGATACCAATTCCATCTTGGGCTTAAGATCATCTGGAATGAAGGGCAAGCCTTTGGGAACTTCCACTGTTGAAGCTTCTTTGAATAATTGCTTGGTCAAGCGGTCTTCCAGCGAATGGAAGGTAATGACCGAGATTCTACCATCCAAAGCCAGCATGTCCATGGCCTGCTGGATGGATTCATCTGCAGCGCCCAGCTCATCATTGACTTCGATTCGGATAGCCTGAAAAATCTGCTTGGCAGGATGTCCCTTTTTCTTGAGCTCCTTGGCAGGCTTGGCCGACTTGATAATCTCTGCCAACTCCGTCGTTGTCTCAATTGGTTTCACCTCACGCGCTTGCTCAATCTTACGGGCAATCTGTTTAGAAAACTTATCCTCACCATACTTGAAAAAGATCCGAACCAAGTCATGATAGTCATAATGATTGACCACTTCATAGGCCGTCAGACTAGCTTCCTGATTCATCCGCATATCCAGTGGCGCATCCTTTTTATAAGAAAAGCCACGCTCACGCTGATCTAGCTGAGGACTGGACACTCCCAAGTCATAACAAATTCCATCAATTTCCTGGACACCAGCCTCCTGCAATCGTGCCTGCAAATGACGGAAGTTGTCCTTGATAAAGGTTACCATCCCCTTTTCGATATAGGGTGCCAACCGTTTTTGCGCATTGTCAATGGCATTCTGGTCCTGGTCGAAGGCATAGAGATGCCCTTTTTCGCTCAATTTACTTAATAAATATTCGCTATGGCCTGCTCCACCCAAAGTCGCATCAACGTAGATACCGTCAGGTTTTACGTCAAGCATATCAATCGTTTCATGAAGCAAGACCGTTACATGATGAAATTCTTTTGTCATATCTTATCTATTTTACCACAAATCCGACTAGCTTGCACTTGTCAGACAAATAGGTCAAAAAAAGTAAGATTTCTTTAAAAAATATGTCAAATATGCTTGACATCTACTCCATAGAAGAATATAATATAGTCAAATATATACGACACAAATCAGAAAGGAGTCCAGATGAATCGTGTGAAAGAATTTCGCAAGGAACTGGGCATTTCCCAGCTCGAACTCGCCAAGGATATCGGTGTCTCGAGACAGACCATCAACATGATTGAAAACGACAAGTACAATCCAACCCTGGAACTCTGTCTCAACCTCGCCCGCAGCCTCCAAACTGACCTCAATAGCCTCTTTTGGGAAGACGATTTTTAAAAAAGGAGCAAACAAATGAAAAAAGAAACTCTCACTGACAAACTGATCAAGCGCATATACGGTATTTCTGGTCCCCTTGACGAACACAAACGGCGCGAAGCCGATCGTATCGGGAATCAGGTCTTTATCGTTCTCTTTTATCTGATGACATTTGGCAATCTCATTCCCTTTGTCCTTGCTTATAAATATCCACAAATTGTCGCTATCGGCTATCCTCTCGTGGTGTTTGGCATTTCGATGCTGGCTGCCCTCTATGTGGTCTCCCAAACCAAGAAAACGGGCATCACAGCTATTGATCCCGAAATGTTAAGTAAGAAAGAAAGTAAACAACTGCATTTTCCTGGTCTAAAAGCCGGTCTGATCTACGGCATGGGCATGTTCTTTGGAATACCGCTTCTGAATGTCCTAACCGATGATAGCAAGGATTATCTTGGTTCTCTTTTAAATGCAGGACATTTTGTATCAACTATCCTAGCTACCTTCTTCTTCGGATTAACCATACAAATTATCGTCTCTCTTCGCATTCAAAAAGCCAAGAAAGACCAAGAAGACGACTAGGGGGTGCCTTATGAAATCACTAGCTAGACTACTGATCAGTCATGTTTTTATCAGTATCTTTGTTACCTTTTTCCTACTTTCTGGACATATTGAGCATCCTTTCTTGATTATCTTTCTTTTATTCCTTCCTGTATTGAACAAGGGACAGAGATTCCAGAAAATCCAATCAAAAAAAATACATCTTCTAAACGCATCTCTCTGTTTTATCCTCGTATCCTTTCCACAACTTTTAACAAATCCTATGGATTGGAGATACCTGGTATTTCTAATAATCTGTATCATTTTTAGTTTGGTTTACTTCTATACTCTCTATCAACTCTTTAAAGAAATCAATCAAAAATCGCTCATTTAGGAGGTTACTCCCATGAAAAAAGAAGATTTCACCACTCGCTTACTCAAACTATTCTTTCACATACAAGGCCCTTTTGATGAATGTCGCCAAGAGATAATCTATAGGGCTTGTGCCCGTGCCTTGATCCAAATCGTTTACTCCTCCCTCCTACTCTTCTTGTTCTATCTCCTATTTGGACGCTTCATAGAGTTGGTTCGAGATGCCATGCCCTACCTCTATTTTGGACTTATCTTCGTCCTCGCATCTAGGGCGAGACTAGCAGTTCGCAACTTACATTTAGACAAGGATGACCCGTCCGAAATCCATCACAAAAGCTACAGCAAAAGCCAGATCAACCTTCGTAGTTGGGGTGTATTCATCAGCATTCCAATTAGCTTGTTTGTCTTATCAGCCTTTCACAAACTCTTTGTTCAGCATCTCCCCCTCAATACCTTTTGGGACAACCTCTCCCAGTTCGATAAAACGCTCCCTTTACTAGTCTTAGGTTTGGGAATTGGTGCCATCTTTGGAAGCATGACCTACGCCTTTTTATCGGAACACGTTAAAAAATAGAGCAAGATTCGCTAATTTTTTAATTTATAGGCAAAGAATCCCACCTAGTTCGTTCTAGGTGGGATTTCCACTTCAATTCATAGGATATTTTCCAAAATATCTACTGACCCTCGTCACCAATTCTCCCACTGGGTTTCAATCTTGACCTCACCATAGTTGCTTGGCGAGTACTTACTGTCATAAATGGTACACCAGTCTTTTAAGACTTTTTGATTGACGATTTCGTCGTAATAAGAATCCAAGTCTGCCTTGCAGTCATCCCTCCAATGCTTAGTTATTTACCCAAGATTTCACTAGTAAAGATACACACTTGACGTATTTCTTCTATCACTAATATATAAAATCAAAAGATTAACTCTGTAATTAAACTATGAAACGTAACTACTTATCTTTATTCAATACTTTTAGTATTAATCGCTCCATCCTTGAAGAATAAAGATATGAGCTTAATGAGTTTCTCATTCTCATTAACCTATATAATAGCTCTAAATCAGTATAAATAGACCAAGATAAGTACAATCGCTCATTTTTTCTCTCCTGTTCTAATTTATCTTTAGTAACATCATCTGGATATGTGCAATAATTTGCTAATTTAGAAGCCATCCCTTTTTGGGTGTAGAATAATTTTTCGATTTCCTTTTCTTCGCTTAATGAATTAAAATCCCTCAAATAGAATTGCCAGATATCGAATCGATTAACCGAGAATATACGTGTAAATTTAATTAATCTATCACTCGTCAATTTAGTAACAATTTCTTCTAATTCACTTAAATTAGCTATATCTAAAAAACTAAATCCCTCAATTCCTTTTGGTCTATAATATCTTTTCTCAGTTAAAGACATATAATTAGGAATTTTCTTTTCTAAAAACATTTCAATAATCGAATCTTGACAATTAATAACATAATCAAAATTTTTAGATATCTGGTAAATATGATGATTGACCCAAATCAACAATTTTTCAAACAGTAAGATAACTTCTTCAAAATATTGACCATTTTCCTTATCAATCACTTTTCTAACATCACGTTTTTGACTATAGAAATAGAAGAAGAAAACTGTCGGTAATATTGTCACTAAAGCCACAATAGCTGGCAAACTCAAAAAGATATCACTAACATTTACTTTTATTTGCAATATACTTATCAAAATTTCTTGAAACTTAGATAAATAATAGGTAATATCCACCCTCAATATTTTCAATGAAAAGCAAGCGGATAAAAATGCCAACAGCATAGGTATACTTATTATAATCTTAAATATGTTAAACATTAGTTTAGTCAATGTGAGTTTAGATATTCCTATCCATACCAAACTTTTTTCGTCACTATCATAAGTTACCCAACCTAATCGCAATAATCGGCTTAGTCTTAGAAAATAATAGTTCAATCTAATTATGTAAAGTGCACAGCTTACTTTTTTCGTTCTTACTGCCAATTCACCCAGTTCTCTCAAATAATAGCGTATAATACTATATAAGTTAAAAATTACTAGGTCATATATTACCAATAATAAAAGTATTTCTAACCAAAATATGAAAGTTAATATAAATAAATTTCCCTGAGAAGCTTTCAAATTAATAGAAATAACCTCACTAACCATAATTTTCCAAAAGAATGGCAGCAGTATTAGTGCTATAAGTAACGAGATATATTTAAATATTTTATTAATCTTCATAAAAATTACAGTTTTAGATTTCCCCATTCTATTTTAATATCAACGTGATTTTATTTCACATATAACCACCCAATCATCAATTTCGTTATCATAATAACATTCATACTGTTTCCATAGCTCAAAATTAGTTTCTTCAATAAATTCCTTATCAACAGTGAAATTTACCTATAAGTAAAATCTGTACAACCTATCACCAATTCTCCCACTGGGTTTCAACCTTGACATCGCCATAATTGCTTGGCGAGTACTTGCTGTCATAAATAGAGCACCAGTCTTTTAAAACCTTCTGATTGACGATTTCGTCGAAGTCTTTCTCTAATTCTTCTTTGGAAATATTATTTTTTCTTAAATATTCTCTTACTTTTTCTTCATCATCAATAAATTGACCTGGTTGCCTTGGCTCTTCAAAAATCGCAAGCTCTTTTTTGAGGATTTTCTTTTTTATATTATAGTGTGCTGAATACCATAGGATAATATTCGAATTAGTCTTTCTTTCAAAAAGAATCGTCATTCCTTTAATACCTGAACCAAAATTAAATCCAATACTTATGTCTTTATAACCTTCAGGATGAGTTTGATACTTCCCTGAAGGGGTGTATGCAAAATATTCTCCATCATTAGGCCAACCTGGACTAATTTTAAACCCATCTATGTTTCTTAAAATATTATTTGTACGATATGTCTTCTCTGTCTCCTGGTAGATTTCATCAAAAATATTTTTAGGTTGACGGATAAAAAAGTAAAAACAGGATAATACAATTATCACGAATAAGGATACTAAACCGAGGATTTTCTTCATATTGTCACCAATTCTCCCACTGGGTTTCAACCTTGACATCGCCATAGTTGCTTGGCGAGTACTTGCTGTCATAGATGGTACACCAGTCTTTTAAAACCTTCTGATTGACAATTTCGTCGTAGTAAGAATCCAAATCCTTAGCAGTGATACCGTACTGCTCTAGGTATGATTTCACTTGCGCTTCGTCTTCGATATAAGTTTCCGTATCTGCTTTCTTTAAAACTACTCTCACAGATTTTTTTAAAGTACGGTCTTGATAAGTATATTTATTCCATATCCTGACTCTCGTGTTTGGTCCTACTTGCCTCTCGAATGAAACGGAGCTTAATTGAGATGTATATTCAAAATTAAACCCAATTTCAATCTCAGAATAATCTGACGGTGTTTGCTCTTTGTTGTATAATCCGAACGGAGTATACGAAATATTAGGGTCATCACTTGGCCAAACTGCTCTGATTTTAAATCCATCTATATGCCTTAAAATATTATTTGAGCGATAAGTCTTCTCTGTCTCCTGGTAGATTTCATCAAAAATATTTTTAGGTTGTTTAGGAAAAAAGTAAAAACAAAATAATACAACTAGTAAGACTAAAGCTAATATACTGAATATTTTCTTCATCATCATTCTCCTACTCCGCCATGGCTTCCAAGCGATTTAAAAATGTCGATACTTCTGGATAGTTACTTTCGATATATGCTTTAATGGCGTCTTCACCTTTTTCCATAACCTCTAATGGAAGGATACTAGCATAAATAGTACTTCTAACTTCTTTCCAATCCTTATTTTTTAAGAATTCTCTTTCTCTAAGAGTCGAATCCTTTTGAAGATCAGCATAGTAAGAAGAGATTGCTTGATCATAGGATTGTCCCTTCTGCATACGGCCGATGAGGTTAACCGAGTCCAAATCCGCCTTGTAATCATCCTCGCCGATGCTTGGCTTCATATCGTTTGCATTAAATGTTGTGTCTCCCTCCCAGCCAGAAAGGTCCTTGACACGCTCTCTACCGCCATAGAAATCGGATGATTGGAAACTGCTAGGATTCAGATGAGTAGCCATGGTAATGGACTGGTGGGTAAAGTCTGCGTGACCTGCTCCATTGTTAGAATAAGCCTTTAGTTTTCTATCCCAAAATTGGTCAAATTTATTATTTTTGCCATAAACTTTTTCATACTTATCTTTATAATTCTGATATAGTTTAGGATCATTTTCTTTTAAACTCTTTGTATTTCTATATTCCCCACCCGCCATCTCATGCTGCAATCTAAGATTATAAAGCAATTTTTTTGCATCTTTTGCATCTTCAATTCCAAGTTCTTTAAAAATTTCAAGAAGCGGTTTTTCTACTGTTCTTGATTTTCCTGTAATCGAGCTACCAACAGTCACATTATAAAAATAAGTTTTCAAATGACCCGCAGTTTCGTTCCACTGAAACCCATCATAGTTTGCTGCACCGACGACTCGCAAAAAGATATAGTCACGGAACTCTTGACTGGAGGTTGGGAACTTCTTGTCTATCCCTTGCTTGATGGTCAAAAGCTGTTGGGCTGTCTCTGCGTCAAAGCCGTATTCTGCCATCATGGTTTGGACAAAGGCCTTCTCTTGACGGCTGAGCTTCAAGTCCTTTGTATCAGCATAGGCAGTCAGGTAGTTGGCCCAAGTCAGGTCAGATGGGACTTTAAAGACGCCTTTCTTTGCATCCCAGCTCGATTCGATCTGGCCCAGTCCGCGACTCAACTGCACGTCAATACTGTCTAGATCATCGAAAAGTCCTCCTGAATAGCTATCATAGGCACGCAGGTCTTTCAAAATCGTTTCATAGACACGTTTATTCGCGTGGTGTCCTCTCATGAGCTCCACATTACTACGTCTCAATCTCCCCTTTTCTTCACTATCCATGGTCGAGGTAGAAAGGGATTGGTTGACTTCATCTAGATAGGCAATCATCTGCTCTTCCTGGCGGATCTTATCAAGTAGATCATCCTCACGCCAACTCTTGCTGTCGACCATCGTTTGATAGTCTTCTGGTAGTTTCTTGATGGCTTGAGAGAAGGTTTCTGCATAGAGCTGTCCCCCTTTGCTCAAGGGTAGCAAGACACTTGCAAAAAAACTTCTAGCCAAATCATAAGCGTCACCCTTTAGGCTCTCCTTATCCTCTGAAAACTTTTGGATGGCTGATTGCAAGTCTTGATAAGCCTCCACCTGAGATTGGCACATGGTCGCTACACTCGAACTTTGTAGTTGTGATTGTTCCAAATACATATCAATGCCCATGTCGTTTCTCCTCCTCTCTTTCTTGTTCCTTGCGTCTTTCATAGTAAACCACATCCAAGTCTCCCTCTAACCGGAATTTTTCTTTTTTCAAATCATCCATGTGATAGCTGAGGTCCTCAAAGATTTGGTTTTTAAGTTGGTTTCTCTGCAGGAGCGTTTCTTCCAACTGCCCTGCATATCGGCTCTGATAGGCCGCCTCCCACAAATCACTTTGATAACGGTGGCTAGCTCTATCATATCCTTCAAAGATTTCTATCAGTGCTTTGGTGCGGTAGTTCTCTTTTCCATTGTCTTCTAGCTGGTACAAGAGGTCTCGCTCTCTTTTCTTCAACTCATCTAACGTGCTCATGTATGACTCCCAAAACCATTGGCAGCAGCCTTATCTAGCGCTTCAAAATCGCTCGCTACAGAGTGAAGTCTTTCGGAAGTTAGGGCGACAGCGGCTGTAATCTGACTAGCTAGATTTTGATCCTTTGTCAGACATTGATGAGCCTTGTTATTCCCTTGAAGGGTCGTTAAGTCATCCTGACTAGCCGCAGCGATCGCTGTTAACGATTGACAAGCATTTTTAAGCTGAGTCGCATATGTTTGCGCAAGATTTAGATCACTTTTTACTGTTGACATGGCTGTTTTATCCTTTTTCTGATTCCCTAGTGATAGGTACACTCCATTTAGCTATATAGGCCTATTATACCATGTTTCATAAAAGGAGCATCATTTTGTCCAGATTTATGTACCATTGTGTATTTTTTCAACAACTTCTCTCATCCAACTCGACGAAAAGAGTAAAAACTGTTACAATGTAGAAAAAGAAAAGAGGCCCTCATGACCAGTATATATGATTTTTCCGTTTTAAACCAAAACAACCAAGCAACTCCCCTGGAGAGCTATCGTGGCAAGGTTCTCTTGATTGTCAACACTGCTACCGGATGTGGTTTAACGCCCCAGTACCAGGGACTTCAAGAACTCTATGAACGCTATCAAGATCAGGGCTTTGAAATCTTGGATTTCCCTTGCAATCAGTTCATGGGACAAGCTCCCGGTAGCGCAGAGGAGATCAATAGCTTTTGCAGCCTACACTATCAGACTACTTTCCCTCGCTTTGCCAAGATCAAGGTCAATGGCAAGGAAGCAGATCCTCTCTACCTTTGGTTAAAAGACCAGAAATCTGGCCCACTAGGAAAACGAATCGAATGGAATTTTGCTAAGTTTCTCATTGGTCGAGATGGGCAAGTTTTTGAGCGCTTCTCTTCCAAAACAGACCCCAAAACCATCCAAGAATCCATCCAAAAATTACTCTAATTTCTTTTTAAAATGCATCCTTTCATTTAGTTTGAGCCCTGAAAGGATGCGTTTTTTCTTTAAAAAGTAACTGATTTTCTTTAATTTATATTTATTTTTTGCTTTTTTGCTATTGCATTTCTTTCATTAATTTAGTATATTTGTTATATTAAAAACTTTTAGTCATTTTAAGGGAGAAATGGCCTATTAAATTTTTTTATCTTAAAATGAAAGCGCTTTATACAAAGGAGGTAAGGTGGCTTACAAATTACCAGAGAGTTGTTTTCCTTAAATCAAGTTGTAACCAAGTCAGACTTGGGCTCGGGCAGTAGCTGACTGCCTTTCTAAAAACTAGGAGTATATTATGAATCGATACCTTTTTGAAAAAGGGCAAACATTTAGCATTCGGAAGTTGACTGTAGGTGTGGCCTCTGTTATCGTCGGACTGGCGTTTTTTGCTTCTGGAACCGTGCGTGCGGACGAAACGTCTCCTACCACGACATCCAATTTAGATCAGCAAATTGAACAAGTCGCAGGTATAGAAGAGACTAAGGCTGAACCAGTCAAAGAAGAAGGCCGTGTAGAAGCTGAAAAACAAGAAACGCCTGCTGCCGATACCAGCAGTGCCGATTTGCTCCCTGAAGAAATTCAAGACCGTGCCTATCCAGATACACCTGTCAAAGAACTCGACACGACAACTATCGTTGACAAGAAAGCTAGTCCAAAAGTAGAAACTAAGAGCATTCTAAAGGACAAGGAAGAAGCTCCAAAAGAAGCTGAGAATGGAAACCGTGCTATTATTAACGGTGGACAAGACCTCAAACACATCGACTACGAGGGACAACCTGCAACTGCTGCCACTATGGTTTACAGCACCTACAATGCAGGAGAGCAACGCTACCTCGTTTCAGGATCTGGTATCTTTGTAGCACCTAACCTGATCCTTACCGTTGCTCATAACTTCCTAGAGGCCAATAAAGAAACTGGCGAAGGTCACATTCGTGGTGGAAAATCTGCCCAGTTCTACTATAACGTTGGTTCAAACAGCGAAAAGAAAAACTCACTGCCATCTTCTGGAACTACGGTTTTATTCAGAGAAAAAGACATCCATTTCTGGAACAAGAAAGAGTTTGGAAAAGGCTATAAGAATGACCTTGCTCTTGTAGAAGCTCCTATTCCTCTTCCGATTGCTAGTCCAAACAAAGCAGCAACCTTTGCGCCTTTAGCGGATCACAAGACGCATCAGCCTGGAGAAGCCATCAGTACGATTGGCTACCCAACTGACTCGAGCTCAAAAGAACTGAAACAACCTATCCTAGCTGGTCAGCTTTACAAGGCAGATGGGACTATTCGATCTGTTGAGTCCTATGATGATAAGGGAACAACCGGTATTACCTACAAAACCACTTCTGTATCTGGTTTGTCTGGTGGCGGGATTGTCGATAGCCAAGGAAAAGTTCTGGGGGTTCACCAACACGGAACCGTTGACAATGGTGTGGCTGAAAAGGATCGCTTTGGTGGCGGACTCGTCCTTTCACCTGAACAACTGAAATGGGTTAAGGACATGATTGCCAAGTATGGTGTGAAAGGCTGGTACCAAGGTGATAACGGAAATCGTTACTACTTTACTGATGAGGGGCGTATGCTTCGGAACGAAACAGCTGTTATCGGAAGCAACGAATATTCCTTCAACCAAGATGGGATTGCTACCTTGACCAAGGGAGTTGAATACGGTCGTGTGGTTATTCAACACGAAGACGAAGAAGGAAATCCTGTCAAAGATAACGATACTTTTATCGAACAGACAGCTGTTGATTCGCCATTTGACTATAATTTCAAAAAAGAAATTGAGAAGACGGACTTCTATCAGAAGAATAAAGACAAATACGAAATTGTATCCATTGATGGCGTAGCAGTCAATAAACAGCTAAAAGATACTTGGACTGAAGAGCACAATGTTGTCAGCAAAGCGCCTGCCGGTACACGTGTCATCAAGGTGGTCTATAAAGTTAACAAAGGCTCCTTCAAAGTTTACTACCGTCAAAAAGGAACCACTACTGAACTAGCGGAAGCGACAGTTGATAACAATGACGGCCAAGAGTATGACGTTTCCTTTGTCAACACCTTCCATGCAAAAGACATTGCTGGCTACCGTCCAGTCAAGACTAGCCTGGAAGCAACCATCCAGCATAAAGGTGTGAATGAGGTCGTCTTTGAATACGAGTCGGTCGCTGATACAGCTAATCCAACGACTCCGACTCCACCAGTGGCTCATCCAGAAGATAAAGAAACCGAAATTGGCAATCATGGACCACTTCCAAGCAAGGCCCAACTCGATTACCACAAGGAAGAATTGGCAGCCTTCATCCACTACGGAATGAACACCTATACCAATTCTGAATGGGGAAACGGGAAAGAAGACCCCCGATACTTCAATCCAACCAACTTGGATACTGACCAGTGGATTCGCACTCTGAAGGAAACGGGCTTCAAACGAACTATTATGGTTGTTAAGCACCATGACGGATTCGTTGCTTACCCATCTAAGTACACCAACCATACCGTAGCTGCTAGTCCGTGGAAAGATGGAAAGGGTGACCTTCTCGAAGAAGTTTCCAAGTCTGCTAGCAAGTACGACATGAATATGGGTGTTTACTTGTCACCATGGGATGCCAACCATCCAAAATACCATGTTGCAACCGAAAAAGAATACAACCAATACTATCTCAACCAACTGAAAGAAATCCTTGGTAATCCAAAATACGGTAATAAAGGGAAATTTATCGAGGTTTGGATGGACGGTGCGCGTGGTAGCGGTGCCCAAAAAGTAACCTATACCTTTGATGAATGGTTCAAATACATCAAAGAAGCTGAAGGAGATATTGCTATCTTCTCTGCTCAACCGACAAGCGTTCGCTGGATCGGAAATGAACGTGGTATCGCAGGTGACCCTGTCTGGCATAAAGTCAAGAGAGCTAACATCACAGACGATGTGAAAAACGAATACCTCAACCATGGTGACCCAGATGGAGATATGTACTCTGTAGGGGAAGCTGACGTTTCGATCCGTTCGGGCTGGTTCTACCATGACAATCAACAGCCGAAATCACTCAAAGAGCTGATGGACATCTACTTCAAGTCTGTTGGTCGTGGAACCCCACTCCTTCTCAATATTCCACCAAATAAAGAAGGAAAATTCGCAGATGCGGATGTGGCTCGCTTGAAGGAATTCAAAGCAACCCTAGATCAAATGTATGCGACTGACTTTGCCAAAGGTGCTACCGTAACAGCAAGTTCGACTCGTCAAAACCACCTCTACAAGGAAAGCCACCTCACAGACGGGAAAGATGACACCAGCTGGGCGCTCTCAAATGATGCCACAACCGGTAGTTTTACAGTCGATTTGGGGCAAAAGAGACGCTTTGACGTCGTTGAACTCAAGGAAGACATAGCCAAAGGTCAACGTATCTCTGGTTTCAAGATTGAAGTCGAAATCAATGGACGCTGGGTGACTTACGGGGAAGGTTCAACTGTTGGTTACCGTCGCTTGGTTCAAGGCAAGCCTGTAGAGGCACAAAAAATTCGTGTAACTATCACCGGTGCTCAAGCAACTCCAATCTTGACCAACTTCTCAGTCTACAAGACACCAAGCAGCATTGAAAAGACAGATGGCTACCCTCTTGGACTTGAATACCACTCAAACACAACAGCAGATACAGCCGGAACAACTTGGTACAATGAATCTGAAGGTGTTCGTGGCACTTCTATGTGGACCAATCAAAAAGATGCCAAAGCAAGCTATACCTTCACAGGAACCAAGGCCTATGTTGTCTCTACGGTCGACCCAGGTCATGGAGAAATGTCTGTCTACGTTGATGGTCAAAAGGTTGCCGATGTCCAAACTAAGAATGCTAGTCGTAAACGCAGCCAAAAAGTCTTTGAGACAGGCGATTTAGCACCTGGTCAACACACTATTACCCTTGTAAATAAAACAGGCGAACCAATTGCTACAGAAGGGATCTACACCCTAAACAATGATAGCAAGGGAATGTTTGAACTCGAGTCTACTAACTACGAAGTCGAAAAAGGAAAACCCGTCACTGTTAAGATTAAGCGTGTTGGTGGAAGCAAGGGGACTGCTACTGTGCGCTTCATCACAGAACCTGGAACTGGGGTTCACGGTAAAGTTTACCAAGATACAACTCAAGATGTGACTTTTGAAGATGGAGAAACAGAAAAGACTGTGACCATCCCAACGATTGACTTTACAGAACAGGCCGACTCTGTCTTTGACTTCAAAGCCAAGCTCACTTCTGTCACTGATGGTGCCCTGCTCGGTTTTGCTACCGATGCAACCATCCAAGTGATGAAAGCTGAATTGCTGATCAAGGACCAAACAAGTTATGATGACCAAGCTAGTCAGTTGGATTATAGTCCTGGCTGGCACCATGAAACCAATTCGGCAGACAAGTACCAAAAAACGGAGTCTTGGGCTTCCTTTGGTCGCTTAACTGATGAGCAAAAGAAAAAGACAACTGTCACAGCCTACTTCTACGGTACTGGACTTGATATCAAGGGCTATGTCGATCCAAATCATGGTATCTACAAGGTATTCCTCGACGGCAAAGAAGTTCCTTACCAAGAGGGCATGGGAAATGCGTCGACTATTGATGGTAAGAAATACTTTAGCGGTCACGCTGCCCAACGCCAAGGCAATCAAACTCTGGTTAGCCTAAAAGGTCTGGACGAAAACTTGCACGCAGTCACCCTTCAACTCGATCCTGATCGAAACGATTTGTCTCGAAATATCGGTATCCAGGTAGACCAATTCATCACTCGTGGCGAAGGTAGTGAACTCTACAGCAAGACAGATATCATCCAGTCTATCTCTAAATGGAAAGATGATCTGTCAAACTTTGATCCAGCAGGTTTGAAAAATACGGCTACTGCACGCCAAGCTTTCCAAGCAAATCTAGAAAAATTGAGAAACCAACTCAGTACCGAAGCTGTGGATGTTCAAGAAGTCATGTTGACTGTCAGTGCCTTACAAGATATCCTATCCAAGGACGAGAACTATCAAAGAGGCCAGGAGGAACCTAGTCCAGAGCAACCTGAGCAGCCTGAAGAACCTTCTAAACCTGAACAACCGGAAAAACCTGAACAACCAGCTGAACCAAAACAACCGGAAATTGAGTATGATAAAGCCATGGCTAGCTTGACTGAAGCTATCGAGAAAAAAGTCGGTGAGCTTGGTTCTAACAACGAAGCTAAGAAGAAATTAGTTGAAATTGCAGATCAAGCCATTGCTGCGATCCAAGAAGCTAAGACTCAGGAAGCAGTCAATAAAGCACTAGAAACTGCTCTCGAACAAATCAGCAAGCTCGAAGCAGCTCAGCCTGAAAAACCTGCTGAACCTGAAAAGCCTGCTCAACCGGAAAAACCAGCGCAACCGGAAAAACCGATTACTTCTTCATCTCCTGAGGAAGGAGTTAAGAACCTTGTCTTTACACTTCCAAGTTTGGAAATTGTCAATAAACCAGTGCCGTTCAAGACTATCCGTCGCGAAAATGCCCAATTAGACAAAGGAAAAGAGCAAGTTCTATCAGAAGGTAAGGACGGTATCCTAGTCGAGTATGTTGAAGTAGACGGTGACAATCGCAAGGTTGTCAAAACGGAAACAACCCCAGCTCAAGAGCGAGTGATTGAGGTGGGCACTAAACAAAGTTCAGTAGGAACAGAGGCACCACCTGTTGTGACCCTTCCTGAGCACCCTCTACCAGCTCAACCAGAAAAACCAATTACTTCTTCAAGTCCTGAAGAAGGAGTTAAGGATCTTGTCTTTACACTTCCAAGCTTGGAAATCGTCAATAAGGTCGTACCGTTCAAGACGATTCGTCGCGAAAACCCACAATTAGACAAAGGAAAAGAGCAAGTTCTATCAGAAGGGAAAGACGGTCTCTTAGTCGAGTATGTTGAAGTGGACGGTGACAATCGCAAGGTTCTCCAAACAGAAGCAACTCCAGCTCAAGATCGAGTGATTGAGGTAGGTAGCAAACAAAGCTCAGTTGGTACAGAAGCGCCACCAGTTGTGACTCTTCCTGAGTATGTTGTCCCAAGAGAGACTGAAAAACCTGCTCCAGCCGTAACAGATAATTCATCAGCAAAAGATGAAAAAGCTCCTGTTACAGCTATGGTCAAAGAAGACAAGGAAAGAGAACTCCCTGCAACTGGGGAACAAGAAGCAACTGCCTTCCTCTTCTTGGCAGCTATTACTTCTATCTTGTCTCTCCTTATCTTCCAAAAGAATTTCAAAGACTAAAAGAAATCTTTGATTGATTCTTTTCCATTATTTCAGTTCCCCCGTAGAGAAGACCAGATGGTCTTCTCTTTTTCTATCTCTAGAAAACAAAAAACACCCATAAATTTATATGGATGTTTTAGTATGACTCTATAAAGTGAGATGATTATTGAAGATAGCCGTTCTCAAATCCAACCACGTTTTCAAATAAACGCTCATCTAAAAAAGAGAGTGGCCCTTTTCTTATCTCATCAGAACTACCATCATAAGTTTCTGCAAGAACTCCACAGATAAAGGATAACGTTTCGAATTCCAATACCATGAGATCTTCTAACGCTCATAAGCCATCTTCCCTAAATCAGACTTCCCCCTCCCACATCTAGCTCTACTGACTACTATTTTTGAGTCCAGCGTATGCATAGGTTCGATTTTTAGAGCACTCTTTTTCTGTCACCACCCTAAAATAAAAGCGATGCTCCCGCCCATCTTTCGCATTTTCCTTGTTTAAGACAAAGTAGTTCTTCTGATTCATTGCCATGGTTCGTAGGATATCATCGATCAAAAAAGTCAAGGGAACATTCATGGCAGAGTATTTTTGGAAATCCTCTTCAAAGCGGATATAACTATCTGAAAAATAATCCATCTGTAGTTTGTTTTCATACAGCTCTTTTCTAGTCATAAACTTCCTCCTCCCACAATCGAATTTCGAGGACATCTACAATCTCTACCAGCCTATATCCCTCATTGGTCCTAATAGATAGAGTTTGAGGTGATATTTCGCTTACCTCACCGATGATTGTCATTTTTTGCTTTCTTTCCTTGACAACAAAACATCCCTTCAGTTGCCCAACATAAAGCTGAGAAAGCAAGAGTAGCTTCTCAACGGAATTCAAATTCGTCGAAAAATCAACACGATTTTTTTCTTCACTGATCGAACTGGTGTGTTCTGAAAGGTAAAATCCCATCCACTTCTGCATCCCTGGATCTTGATAGTCACGCGCAGATTGAAAGGGTAAATAAGAACGATCAATCATTGTAATCCATCTAATCCTCCAGCAGAATGCCCCCCAATCAACTTGCTTCTAGCAAGACTCCTAGAGGCTTCTTCCAGCGCATTGGCCTTTAAAAGGGAGGTAAAACCAAATTGTTCCCGAATAGAGTCAATGGCAGTCTGGAGCCTTTCTTCTTTTTCTAACTTGTCAACATCATCAAAGAGGGAAATCAAACCAAAGGACTCGTCCACAAATCCTGAATAGTTGACTCCAACACTTCTGACCGCTCCAGAAGTGTATTTATTATGAAATAGCTTCAAAACATAATCCGTTAAGACAGCTGTATTATTGGTCGGTTCGACCTTCATTTGTGTGTGAATAGACGACCTGACCTCCTGCTTAGAGAAACCGACATAGATAGAGACAAGGGTTGTTTTCTTGCCCGCCCTTCTCAGCCTAATAGCTACCTGCTCTGCCATTTCTCGGAGAATAATTTCAATATCCCGTAGCTTCACGTAGTCTCTCGGCAAGATTTGAGAATTTCCCAATCCTTGGGACTTGGCTTTATAGGGCCTGTGAACATTACTTTCATCAATCCCGTTAGCATGAAACCACAAACGCAGGCCAGCCTGACCGAGAGCTTTCTTTAGCTGGTCTGGATTGCTGGTGGCCAATTCCTTGATAGAAAAAATCCCCAGAGCATGCAAGCGTTTCTCCATCCGCCTGCCAATCCCCCAAAAATCCGTCATCTTGGAAATGGCCCAGACCTTCTCTTCCACATCCTGGTAAGACCAGTTGGCCCTCATGGTCGGGGTGTGCTTGGCCTCATTATCCAGTGCCAACTTGGCCAGTAAGGGATTGGCATTGGACATGCCCACTGTAGAGTAGATCCCTGTCTGCCTCCAAATATCCCTCTGGATGCGGGCAGAAAGCAGATCCAGCTTGTCTTTGCGAGAAATCTGCCTGTCTGGGATGAAATAGTTGAGCGAACTAGTCAGGTCAATAAAGCCCTCATCGATAGAGTAGGGATAAATATCGTCTGGGCTACCATAGTTTTGAAAGATTCGTTGGATTTCCATATTGACCGCTATGTATTCGTCCATCCTAGGTGGCACAATCAAGGTCACTTGAGCCCAATCTTCGATGTAGCGAACATAGTCTGAGTCAGTAGGCAAGCCTTGCTTTCGAGCATTGTAATAGGAAAATTTGCGCGTTTTGATATCAAAAGGCAGATCATAGGCCCGACCAACATTGGACTTACCAAAAATCTTCTTAAACATGGGAGAGGAAGCTAGGATCAAGCCAGTTGAATTATCCGCGCGACTCATGACACAAAGTGAGGTCTTCAGCGGATGCAAGCCTCTTTTCACACACTCAACACTGGCATAAAAAGATTTCATATCGACAAAGGCAATATCACTTTTGGGCTCTCTGGAATAATCAAAGTAGCCCATAGGCTAGCCCTCCATTGGCACAAAGTTCCCAACTATAATCCCTACAATACGAGGATCTTCCTCATAGGAAATGAAAATGTCCTTGTATTTAGGATTGATAGAGCCCAGACGCAAACCATCTTCCTCCCGATAAACCCGTTTGATATAGGTCTGGTTGTTGCAAACTACTGCATAAACTGCCCCGTCATAGTCAAATCCTGTTTCCCGAATCAGAGCCACGGAGCCATTTTGATATTTAGGTTCCATAGAGTCCCCAGATACCCAAGATGCAAAATCATGGGCTAGTTCCTCATTAAAGTAAACCGTATCAAAATTCTGGTCACCGTAGACTGATGCCCCAATCCCTGCTGACATGCATTCATAGACACGATATTCGTAGAGTCGTTTTGACATATCCGCAACCTTCTGAGCTTGTTCCTCTTGAGCCAGATTGCGAGCATAAAGAACAACCTTTTCCTTCCCTTGGTTAGATAAGCTATTATAAAGACGGACAATCTCAATTTGAGTAAAATAACCTTTTGCCACTTTTAAAATCTTCTCTAGTTGAGCAACCTTCTCCTTGGATGGTTCCTTAATTCCACGTTCCCAAGCGGAGTAAGCCTGAAAACTAATCCCTAATTCCTCTGCAATCTCTTTTTGTGTCAGTTTTAGCTCTTTCCTAAGAGCCTTGAGTTTTTCTGGTTGGTACATGATTCACCTCCTAGTGTGATGCTTTAATGGACATTATCTCCCTTAGAAAGACACATTGATGGTTAAGCTTACACTTTCAAAACTCAACCAATTTAGTTTAGTTTTATTATATAAAAAAAGTGAACGATTGTCCACTGGGAAAATCAAGTTTAAACAGCACCACTTATCTATTCTGAACAAAAAAGACATCCAAGAAAACATTCTTGAATGTCCGTAAAGATTGATGACTCCATTAACCTTGTCAGTAGACTGGAAATGATGATATTATGGCCTCCTTATCTCAAATACTGCTGTATGAACCCACTCATTATGAATGTATAAGTCATTTTCTATCATTCTACTAAAGGTGAAGCCATTTTTTAAAAGCACCCTCTGAGAGGCGAGATTACCTCTTGCCGTTCCCGCAACGATTCTATTTAAACCATAAGTAATAAAGGCTTTTTCTAAAACGAGCTTAACCGCTTCGCTAGCATAGCCTAAGTTGCTAACATTTTCCCCAATCCTATACCCAAGCTCTGCTGTTGTTCGATCATTCTCTAAAACACTTAAATTGATTCTTCCGACCATAACACCTTGCGAATCTCTGATAAGATGCATGTAGATATCCCGATTCGTTTGTTCCGTTAACAATTCCCTCGTGATTTCTTTGAAACCTTCTAAATCAAAATAGTTAGCTGGTCTAGGAGGTAGATTTCGTTCAAAATACTCTCGATTTTCTTTTTCAAAAGAATAAACGTCTAGACTATTTTCTTCAGACAACAGCTCTAAACTGATCATTACAAAACTTCCCTTCTCTTCTTAGTAAAAATATTGTGAGACTGACCTAGACCTAGCAACTCCTACTCTAATTTTTGCAATAGCTTTACAACTTGCCGATTATCAATCCTCACATAGTAAACACCACTATCATTGACAAGTTTATCCTCTTCATACTTAGCAATTTTGACAGCATAAAGACCGCGTGGTAGGGGTTGGTTGGCAAAAAATTCCTTCATGAGCGCTTCAAGCTCTTTAAGATAGTCATCATACAAGAGATCTCTTTTTTCTTTTGGAACGAAATATTGAAATTCAAATGTCGGTATAAAAATCTCTTTTTGGAAAAGATATTGAGCATCCATTGGATACATTCCTTGCAGAGCTTGGCCCTTGCTTTGATTTTCCTCTAATATTTCATTATAAAGATAGATATTATCAGATTGGTTATTAAATTCAAAACCAATACCTTGATACTTCAAATCCGGCAGTTTAGGATCTTTGATTGAACTGTCCAGTGTTTTTAAAAATTCGCTGGTGCCTGGACTAACTTCAATCCCTAAATAGGCTAATTCTGGGAAAACATTATAAATTCTTTTACCATTTTTGTAATCAACCTCTGCATCTGTCTTTCCATATGTTTTATTTTCCGAAAAGCGAGTATAGTATTTAAATCGAGTTTTAACCTGATAGGTTTTTCCAGCTATATTTTCACTATAGGTACCATGGATTATAAATCCTCCTACACTTGTATAGTTTTTCTCGTATTTTTCTAACTCAAACTGTCCTGTAAGACCGTAATTTTGATAAGAACGATGCACAGCTTGCTCAAGCTCAGTTCGACTTGCATGGGCAAACAGCCCCCACATATCCATTAGAGCAAAAATTGGACTGAACACTGTGAAGATTACCATTGGGATCACTATGGATAAGCAACCTATTAATAGCCAATTTCTTTTCTTGGAATTCCCTTCAGATTTTTTAGCAGTTTTCTGTTTCCTTTTTAAGATTAGAATGAGCAAAACCAAAATCCCTAATACAAATAAAACCAATCTACAATCTCCTTTTATCGTGGATAGCTGTTAACAGGTGTATAGGAAGGAGGCTAACAGAAATACTCTTCTCACCTACTAACTTATCCTGAAATCCATAAACTCGTCTGAAACGAGGAGCACTCTTTATCTCATTATATCACATGAGCGATACCGTGAGAAGATGGGAAAAACAAAAAAACACCCCATGGGGTGAACCATGAAGTGTTGTAAATGCTGCATTGTAACAGAAACTTGCCTACAACTAAAAGTGAATAAACAAGTTCCTTACAAGCTATTTCAATGGCGATACATAATCATCTGGAAGTTTGCCTCTCCAGTCAATCCACATTTGCTCAGCAATTGGAATTAATCTTTCAAGCTCTTCCTGAGTAAATAATTCCCAACTCTTAGGATTAGCTATTAAAGGAGTTAAGCCTTTTAATACAAATTGTTTCTCACTAGCTTTCTTTTCTTCTTCCGTCGGTGGCCAACGATCGTTCTCCGCTTTAAAATCAATTTCACGTGCCGTCCTCCTACCTAATAAATATTCGTTAAAATCAGAGGGATTAATCTCAAAGATACGACGAACGGAGGCTACTCCAAACTCTCCAAAAGTGTAGTATTTTCCTTCATGTGTTCGAAAATCATATCCCTTCGGTGATTCAATCTTTTCAAAGGTATCAAACTCTTCCCAAGTTATTTTAGTTAAACTCATTTTAATTGCCTCCTAATTTTCTAATTGTAAATTCTCCCCATGGAACTTCGTCAATAACTACTTCTGGCATATTTCCTGGGAAGGTTTATCCTTCTGGTTTCCAAAAGCCATCAAAAGCAGCTTCTTCATTTTCGCTTGGAATTCTTGCGTTTTGAACTGAAATAACAACGGATTTATGCGAATTATTAATGCTCTTTTTCGAACCATGAGGTATATAATGGACTGATTTTCTCAAATAATTCCTTTTCGTATTGATATCTATTCTCTTGTACTTTCTCAACTATTTGACTAACTTTCTCAAATTCATTATTTTTGATCAATTTATCAATTAAATCTACATCCTTTTCATCAATCTTTTGCGAGGAAATATTCTTAATGATTATCTTTAAAATTTGATAAGTCACCTCATCATCATCTAATTTAGAAATCTCGGATGTTATTTTTCCTCTCTCAGTAAAAACTAGATTATACCTTCCATTTCCATCCTCTATTATAGAAATTCCCTCTGGAAAGTAGGGAGGTTGTTCAGAAAAATAAATTCCAAATTCACCTAATTTTATGTTTCCAATTTTTGAAACTTCGGATTCAATTTTGTTTTTTAATTTTATTAGCATTTAATTATTCCTATTTCAATTTAAGTAGAAAATTCCCTTTTTCTAATTCACCAATTGTTAAATATGTATAATATTGGATTCCCATACCAGGTTCATCAAACCAAGGGGCAACTAATCCTTCCTTTGTTGGTATTTCTCTCCTTCAGGAGAGAAATACCTTCCTGTTGAATTAGAACCAATTCTGTTTATTCGAGTTCCAGGCAATATAACAGATTCTTTGTATTCGTCATTCAAAAATCCATGTTTATATAACTCTACCTAAAAGTATATCTCTGATAGAAGCTCTCTAATACATCTTAATCCTCTACCATCAGCGGAAAAATATCTTCCCCTCTGTGCATTTTTTCTTCCATTTCTTTCCACTCTAAAACCAATTTATAAAGCTCATTTGTAGGAATAAAGCATGGACCGCCTAATATTTCTTCCTCAAATTGGAAGTATACTTCCGTTATTTCTTTGCCAATTTCAATTCCTAAGAGATTACCATCAAAAGCATATTCTTCCATACTCCCAGAAATTACACTCTCCAAAGCTTCTCGAACATCCAGATAAAAATTATGAACCTCAGAATTTAAAAAGTTTGACAGAGATTGAAATTTTTGATCTGTAAATTTCAAAACTAACATTATATCATTTTCTTCATTTCCAAAAACCACAACTGAATATATTCTCTTCATTAATCTTACCTCTAAATTCATTTTATTCCATTGGGAATGCTGAGATAATCTTTCCATCAGATTTTCTTATATACATTCCAATCTTTAATCCATTACTATTTTTTCCAACCTGATGATACATCTTAATCCTCTACCATCAGCGGAAAAATTTCTTCTCCTCTGTACATTCTATCTTCCATTTCTTTCCACTCAATGACTAATTTATATAGTTCATCAGTTGAAATAAAGCAAGGTTCCCCAAGACTTTCATCATCCATTTGATAGTATACTTCTGTTTCTTCTTTACCTATATCAATGTTTAGCATATTACCACCAAAGTCTGATTCTTCTTTTTGACCAGTAACAACGGCCTCTAATTCTTTATAAATGTGAGGGTAAAAATTATGGACTTCTGTATCAAAAAATTCACATAAAGTTTGATAATAGGGATCAAAAAAACTTATCATTAAACTAATGCTATTATTTTGATATTTGAATATATCGTATGCTCTTTTTATCATTTTTCTCCTCTTTCTCACCTTATAATTCAATGTTTTATCTATTATTTGCTAGGATATGCTGAAATAATCTTTTGTTCAGAATCCAAATACATCGTAATCTTCATTCCGTTTTTGCTAAATCCTTCGTAAGTATTCCTTGTTTTTACTTTAAATTGCCTTTTTTCATATGCCTCATTAATGGTATCCACAACCTCCTGTGGGCTCATATGGTCAGGGAAAAGGGTTGAATACCCTCCATTTCCTTTTTTAGGAATTCCATTTACTTCAACTTTCGCTTCATAAACTCCAGCATCATTTAAGGCAGGACTTTTCGTACCTTCTATGATACTGCCAGAAGTCCCTTCTACCATATCATAATGATAGCCACCTGCTTGTCTTCTCCTTACATCACCTTCAAAAATGTGAATTAAAGACTTCTCAGTAAAGTTTTCTGTGTGTTGGAGATTTGCTAAGTCATCCATATTGTACATTTTGAATTTGGAAGTATTCCGATTCCAACTATCAATTATAGATTTTTCCTTCGTCACATACTGTTTAAACTTCGAACTCTCCCTCGCAAGCCTACTTTCTTCCAGATTCTTCAGAATCTGTTCTTTGTTAAACTTCGGTGCTTCGACGTCTACCTTCACCTTATTGAGACTAAACTTGCTGGCTGCTGAGGAGGTCACATAGCCTCCTACCAGGTTTCCGATAAAGTTTGCGGTTTGGGCGTCTTCTTCGCTTCCACCTACAAGCTTGGTCCCATGATAGGCAACCTGACCCGCTGTATAAGCACCTGCTTCCCCTATCGCAAACTGGGTCAAGCCTTTGACAACGCTCTGGGTCTGCCATCAAGGCGATATCTGTCTCCAGCAAGGTCGCATAGGTCTTCACCAGCTGGTGGAGTTCATTGAATTGTTTTTGATATAGGGCCAATCCTTCTCCCATTATACCACAAAAAGAGAGCGCTTCCGCTCCCTTTATTACTCTGGCAATTTTACCTTTAAGCTCATACCAGTGGGTTGTAACACTTTCCGAACAGCAGCGAGAAAGGCCAATCCCATCTTTTGTTACACGTCCTACAGAAGAACCTTTAGTATTTTCTTCATCATTCCCTCGACTTTCTATAGGCTATTATAGCATAAGAAAGGAAGGTTAGGACAGAAACTGTAACCTTTTAGAGAATAGCTGGTAGAGAGGAGGTACAAAAGAAAACCACCTGAATATCAATTCAAGTGGTTTGCAAAACTATTAGTGCAAACTAGTCTTTCACTCCTTCCGCAACCAAATCATAAGGGAAATACGGTACACCTTCCAATTCCTTGTAGTCCAAGCCCTTGATTTTGCAGAGAGCGCCAGATTCAAAGGACCAGTAACCATAATAATTATCAATATTCTCTTTATGCAGGTCATACCAACCTGTATCCCTATGTCCTGGATACCATTTCTTAGTTACATATTCTTTGAGCAGTTTGAGTGCCTGTTCAGCATTCTCTTCTTCAATAATTTTCCGAGTAAAGCCATAAGGTCTTGGAAAATTATAGTTTATCCGAATCTTCCAATCTGGATGACGAGACTGAATCAAGTAATCAATCAAATAATCCTCTGGATCATCTTTCTTGACCAAATCCACCAACTCATCAAAAGTCTCTTCATCAATCTCTAAAAGAATTCCAATGGAAAGCGCCCGAACCATTTGAAGATAGCCAGAATTGCTCTGCCAAACTGGAAGAAGGCTATTGACAAAGTTAATATATTCCTCCTTAAAATCTTCAATAGGATAACCAGCTGTATAGGTAGCTACTAGTACTTTTTCAGTTAATACTTTAATTGTCCTCTTTGTATTTGCAATAACTTTGTCATTTGTTAGCTTGTATCTTTGAACTCCTTCCTCCGTATCCTTAATTAAACTCTTAATTTTTTTTCGCTTTTCATTTATTTGTTTTTTTTCAAAATCAATTATCTTTAATATTCTATCTTTTGTAGTCAATGTATCTCTAAAAGTCATTTATTATCCTCCTATTATGGCCATAAAGCGCCTTCTTTTACTCGCGTGACTTGACCAGCTGAATCTGTAACTGATGTGGCATAATAAGTTGAAACTTTCCCACTTGTATCTACTTTACTGATGACAAAATCTACATCGCCACTTTCAAGCGCATCCTGTAAATTCATTCTTGTCTCATCATCCAGTTTATCCAATCTGTTTACAACCCACTCCTCAGACATCTGAGGCCCATCAAGTGTATGCTGGTTAATCTTAGAACTTCCCCACTTGGTTTCATTAATAACATATGACGGTGGTGGAGTTTGGTTTTTATAGATCCCATCAATCCCCTTGACAATTGGATCATCGATTCCACTTGGTGCCGGTCTACCAATACTCTCAAGCGTGTATGTATTCCCGTTAGCACCTACATTTTCTCTCACTATCCGCATATTATCATCAGCCAGTATCTCTCCAGCATTTGACTTTTGAAAAGTACTAGCAACGTCAGGGTCAAAATCTTTAATCTTAGGGTTCAGTTGCTCGAAGTGTTGAGTTACTTTTGGATTGGGGATACCTCCCCCTTGAAGAACACCATCTATATAAACTTTTTCAACACCAATGCCATCCGTATATCTCCAAACTTGAGTTCCATCAGACATATGCTCGATTTTAAACTCATGATTAGGTTTACTGAGCCATTCTCGTGGGTGGGGAGCACCTTCTGGTTTATTATCTTGGACAAACTCTGTTACTGTCCGATAATGTTCAGATTTCATTTGATCCCAAGTGGTGTAGTGTTCAACATCTTCTACATGGGCTTTTCTACTCGTTGTCCCACTCGGTACATCTAGATCTTTAGGAACTGACGTCTTCCCTGATTTATAGATGCCCTTCACCTTCGGCACATCCATGCTGACTGTTGGATGGCTTTTCAGCTTGGTGAGGCTCGCATCAGCTGAACTGGCTTTCAGATGCAGGTCTGGCCTACTGTTAAAGCGAACACTATCTGGGTCTAGCTTTGGTATTTGCTTGCCTTGAAGTGGGACATCCAGATGAGATGATTTGGTGCTTGGTATATCTACTTTCACCTTATTGAGACTAAACTTGCTGGCTGCTGAGGAGGTCACATAGCCTCCTACCAGGTTTCCGATAAAGTTTGCGGTTTGGGCGTCTTCTTCGCTTCCACCTACAAGCTTGGTCCCATGATAGGCAACCTGACCCGCTGTATAAGCACCTGCTTCCCCTATCGCAAACTGGGTCAAGCCTTTGACAACGCTCCCGGTCTGCCCTATGGGAATCATGATAGCACTCCCTGTCACAAAGACATTCCCAACATCATGATACAGCTTGTCATTGCCCATGAAAAGTGTATCTCTGATGGGATTTCCTGCTTTAGTCTGAATATCCCCTGCATTCCCAAGTTTGATATCCTGATCAGCCTCATACATATTAGACACCCCATAGGCTGTTGACCCAAGACCCACGATACCGCCTGCAACAACTAAAGGAGTCGCAGAGCCCAAAGTGAATATAATAGCTGCCACTCCGGCAATAATAGTCAATCCACCAATAGCCCAGTTTTGCCAACCCTTATCTGATCGAGCCAAGGCTTCAAAACGGACCTTGTCTCGCTCCTGGGCAGCCTTCACGCGCTCAACGCGACTCTCCATCTGCTGGGTCGCCTGTTTGTAGGCTATCGCAAAGCGTTGAACAGACTTGAGTTTGGCGAAATCTCCTGACTGATAAGTCCCTACAGTCCGTGTCTTACCAGCATGCTCTGCGATCAAGGCCTTGGTCGCAGCTAGAAGTTCCTTAAAGGCGACCAAATCTTGACTCGCATGGTTACTTTCATACTGAGTGATAGAGCTGTCCAAGTTCTTGATCTGATTGAGCAGAAAGTTATAGTCCATGACCGTTTTGGTATGGCTACTTCCTTCATAGCTCACCAAGTCTGAAATCTTGTTCTTAGTCGTGTTCAAGACCTCAATCTCACTCTTCAAATCATCCCGTGAACTCTTTAAATTACTATGAAGGTTTGTAAATACCTTACTTGGCAGCTTTGTATGAAGATCACCATCAATCTGGTAGTAGCCGTCCTTGTACAGTAGGAGGTTAGTTGAGTAGTCATTCATCAAGTTGACCAGAGTCTGAAGGAGAGTCCCATGCACCTCTACTAGGTAGGTGCGCATGCTCGAGATGGCCTGACCTTGGAGATTCTCACTTAATGTAAAAACAGGAACTTGCCTACAACTAACCGTGTATAAACAAGTTCCTGACAGGCTATTTCAATGGTGATAAAGCATCAAAAAATTACTTTTCAATAGAATTTAAAAAGTTATCGATGTCTTGGCCTTCTAGACTCTTGACCTTAACTCCCTGATCTTTAAAGATTCCTAAAGGTGTTTCGACTATTTTTAAGACTTCAATGTCTTTTCGGCTAATCTCTTTTGCCCATTCTAATTTGTTTATCTGCTTGAATCCCAACTCATCCTTTATTTGATTTTGGTTGGCGCTTGGTATTATTTCAAACCAATCTTTCTCAACATTCCTTCGAATCATCCCACTACTAACATAAAAAGAATGCCCCTTATATTGAATCTCATAATGAATACTGTATAGATAGTCTAGCTCTTCCATCTTGACGTTTTTTGTAAATACATTATCAGATATCCTCCCCCAAGGACTTATATAATTTTGAAAATCTTTAAATTTAACACGACTATATAAAATTACTTCATGCTTGTTCTCATATTCTGCTTCAAATCTGTTTTGTTTATAAATTGCGTACATTACTATCCCTCATTCCAATACTATCCAGCCCTCATCTTTAGTAAAACCGTATTGCTTCATAAGCTTACCAGTTTTACTTTCAAAAATGCTTATCATATCTCCATTCTTAAATACATGTTCTTCCATCAATTTATACTCCGGTAATATGATATTCTTAGAACCTGTAAAACCTCGACCTGTAAAAGGATAACTCGCATTATCAAGTTCACCAAATGGAATATCTAGCTTATCTGCTTCATCCAAGAAAAATGATATCTTTGCATAGGTCTTGGTCTTTTCTAAGTCAAAAGGAGTATTGGGGTAGTCTAATCGATTTCCTTCAACTATTTCTGGAAGAGTAGTTAATGATTTTGAATGCTCATCAACCGAGACAAAACCTGCAAAAGAATTACGTTCTCCGCTGAGATATGATTCAACAAACTCTGTAGGTATCGTTTTATTCATCTTGGTTTTAGGAGCTGGTATACCAATCTCTTTGCGAACAGCTTTGACAAATGCATCTGTTTTAGTTGATAAAGTCGTATCTGCATCTACTAAGTTCGAAAAGTCTTCCAGGCTATAACCCGCCTTATTGATTATAGCTTTTATTTCTGGAGATGTATATAGTTCTAGATTAGATAATCGATCACTATTTAGAGTGTATTTTTTTGTATTCGTAGAAAAGGCATCTTTCACCTTATTGAGACTAAACTTGCTGGCTGCTGAGGAGGCCGCATAGCCTCCTACGATATTCCCGATAAAGTTTGCGATTTGAGCATCCCCTTCGCTTCCACCTACAAGCTTGGTCCCATGATAGGCAACCTGACCCGCTGTATAAGCGCCTGCTTCCCCTATCGCAAACTGGGTCACCCCCTTGACAACGCTCTGGGTCTGCCCTATAGGAACCATGATGGCACTTGCCGTCACAAAGACAGTCCCAACATCATGATACAGCTTGTCGTTCCCCATGAAAAGCGTATCTCTGATAGGATTCTCTGCCTTGGTATGGATATCCCCTGCATTCCCAAGTTTGATATCCTGACCTGCCTCGTACATATTAGAAGCCCCATAGGCTGTTGTCCCCAAACCCACGATACCACCTGCAACAACTAAAGGAGTCGCAGAGCCCAATGTAACTACGATGGCTGTCACTCCGACAATGATAGTCAATGCGCCAACAGCCATGTCTTTCCAACCCTTATCTGATCGAGCCAAGGCCTCAAAACGGACCTTGTCTCGCTCCTGGGCTGCCTTCACGCGCTCAACTCGGCTCTCCATCTGCTGGGTCGCCTGTTTGTAGGCTATCGCAAAGCGTTGAACAGACTTGAGTTTGGCGAAATCTCCTGACTGATAAGTCCCTACAGTCCGTGTTTTCCCTGCATGTTCTGTTATCAAGGCCTTGGTCGCAGCTAGAAGTTCCTTAAAGGCGACCAAATCCTGACTCGCATGGTTGCTTTCATACTGAGTGATGGAGCTGTCCAAGTTCTTGAGCTGATTGAGCAGAAAGTTATAGTCCATGACCGTTTTGGTATGACTGCTTCCTTCATAACTCACCAAGTCTGAAATCTTGTCCTTGGTCGTATTCAAGAGCTCAATCTCACTCTTCAAATCGTCCCGTGAACTCTTTAAAGCACTATGAAGGTTTGTAAATACCTGACCTGGCAACTTTGTATGAAGATCACCATCAATCTGATAGTAACCATCCTTGTACAGTAAGAGTTTACCAATGGTTTATTGGTAAACTCTTGCTTCATTTATTCTATCATAAAAGAAAATATCTATTTCCTGGTAAAGTCATAGTTTAAACAGGTTTTACAACCAACCCTTGGCTTTTAAGAACTCATCCGGGATGCGTAATTCAATCTCTGCCATGATCTCTTTTAAGTAGCTTTCCCAATCTTTGATATCATTGTAAGCGCCTAGTCCTCGCTTCCCGTTTAAAGAGGCTCCATATTGTCCACCGATTGAAACCGAAAACCCACAAAAACCTCTATCATAGTTGAATAATATTAAAAAATAATCATACGCAACAAACCGAATGCCAAATCGCTGGTACGGCCCATATTCAACGACATCTACAATTTTTGGCTCAGTGATTCTATTCCCGAATACACTTTTTATTATTTCACTAGTTTTCACTGCTAGTTGAAACACTCGATTCTCTTCCATAAAAACTCCTTCTATTCTTTATAGCCATCCTTTTGCTTTTAAAAACTTCTCTGGTATGCGAAGTTCTAGCTCTTTCATGATTCCTGCTAAATACGCATTCCAATCTGTGATTTCACTAAACTTAGTCTTGCTATAAAGAGATTGTTTACATGCTTCATTAAGCACAATAAAAAACTCGCACCAATCATTCTCATAGTCGAACTCAATCCAAAAGTAATTATACGCTGCAAAATTTAATTTGAACATACAATGATCGGGTTCATCAATTATATCATAAATCATTATATCATCAATCTTATCTTTAAATACTATTTCAACTATATCGCTAAAATCCAGCGCTAATTTTTTCATTTTATTTAACTGCATAAAAATATCCATCCTCTAATATTACTTTTTTATATCCATAATGCTCTTTTAAGTATTTCCATTCCTTAGCCAACGCGGTCTCATTCTCAAGAGAAAGTTCTAATCTAGGATCATGAGAAAATCGAATGGTCTTGCCTTGCGCAACTGCATCATCTAATGCTGGCTTATTAAATGCTTCAAACATTTGTTCTCCACCGCTGTCTAAATGATAGGCCTCCGTCAATTTATTCCAATCATCTCCTAAACTAAAGTAAGTGGTATCTCCAGCCTTGCTGATGTATGAATTTGGACCAGGTGTACTCCAATCCGGAGTGCCATCAGGTCTAATTGTAGGTTCATATTTACCTAATGTCATTGTATCCGAGTCAGGGTTGATCACACTCTTCGTCCGATACATTTCATACTCTTCCAGTGGCATATTTTTTATTGGAGACGTTGTTGATTTAGCCTGTGGATTTTTCACCTTATTGAGACTAAACTTGCTGGCTGCTGAGGAGGCCGCATAGCCTCCTACGATATTCCCGATAAAGTTTGCGGTTTGGGCATCTTCTTCGCTTCCACCTAGGAGCTTAGTCCCATGATAGGCAACCTGACCCGCTGTATAGGCACTAGCTTCCCCTATCGCAAACTGGGTCAAGCCCTTGACAACGCTCTGGGTCTGCCCTATGGGAATCATGATAGCACTCGCCGTCACAAAGACATTTCCAACATCATGATACAACTTGTCATTGCCCATGAAAAGCGTATCTCTGACAGGATTTTTTGACTTGGTGTGGATATCCCCTGCATTCCCAAGTTCGATATTATGAATCCCTTCTGATACATTAGATAGCCCATAGATACTCGTCCCAAAACCCACGACACCGCCTGCAACAACTAAAGGAGTCGCAGTTCCCATGGTTCCTATAATTGCGATGAAGCCAATCGCAAAGGTCAACACACCCAAACCCAACTCTTTCCAACCGTTCTTGGCACGATCCTCCGCAGCCAAGGCCTCAAAACGGACCTTGTCTCGCTCCTGGGCAAGCCTTCACGCGCTCAACTCGGCTCTCCATCTGCTGGGTCGCCTGTTTGTAGGCTATCGCGAAGCGTTGAACAGACTTGAGTTTGGCAAAATCTCCTGACTGATAAGTCCCTATCGTACGTGTCTTCCCTGCATGTTCTGTTATCAAGGCCTTGGTCGCAGCTAGAAGTTCCTTAAAGGCGACCAAATCTTGACTCGCATGGTTGCTTTCATACTGAGTGATAGAGGTATCCAAGTTCTTGAGCTGATTCATGAGGAAGTTATAGTTCATGACCGTGCTGGTATGACTGCTTCCTTCATAGCTCACCAAGTCCGAAATCTTGTCCTTGGTCGTGTTTAAGAGCTCAATCTCGTTCTTTAACTTATCCCTCGAACCCTTCAAATCACTATGTAATCGCGTAAACTCCTGACCAGGTAGCTTTGTATGCAGGTGACTATCAATCTGGTAGTAACCGTCCTTGTACAGTAGGAGATTGGTTGAGTAGTCATTCATCAGGTTAACCAGAGTCTGAAGTAGAGTCCCATGGACCTCTACTAGGTAGGTGCGCATACTCGAGATGGCCTGACCTTGGAGATTTTCACTTAATGTAAAAACAGGAACTTGCCTACAACTAACAGTGTATAAACAAGTTCCTTACAAGCTATTTTAATGGCGATACATAATTATCTGGAAGTTTGCCTTCAGATTCGATCCAAATCTTCTCTGCAATGGGCATTAACTCTTTTAATTCTTCTTGTGTAAAAAGTAATTGATTTTTCGGATTAGCTATCAGTATCTTTGGTCGTTCTTTGGCTCTTCCCCTTTTTATTTTATTGATTTCTTTTTCCGTTGGGGGCCAGCAATCGTTCTTTACTCTATAAGATACTTCTCGTAACGTTTTCTTCCTACTCTCCAGCAAGGAAAATAACTCGTCCGGTAATTCATAAACAACTCGTTCATCCATCATGCCACCTTCAATATTGACGATATAATACTGATTATTATGTTTCCAAACTTCTTTTCCGTATCCTTTGACTTCTTCGAACTGAATAATGTCTTCCCACTTTAATTGACTACGTTCCATGTATGATCACCTCTTTTTGTACTTATATCCTTCATAACTGCCTCCGGTATTCCCCCAGGATAAGTTCGCCCTCCGGGCCTCCACCAGTCATTGGCTCCATCTTCATTTCCAGTAGGTATAAATGCTCCTTTTCTTGCAACAACTTCAGGAGAAACATCTAATCTATAAATTGGCCCATCTCCAAAATATCCTTCATCAAAACCTAATAACTTTTCAAATAGTCGATTGTCTCCATTAGCAACTTTTTCAATGATATCTGCATGTTTTTTGCTAAGCCAAAAACTATTCCCATTTTTGTCTCCAACAACCCCATTACGCCAGTTTTCATCAGGCTTAAATTTCTGAAATTTAGCAACTCCATTTTTAAATTGACGAATATGTGCTTTAATATACTTTTCATCAAGATAATCTTCAACATCTGGTCGAAAAATACCTTTATCTGGATTTGGTTTAATATCAATAATTTGTTTCTTTGTAAATGTATCCTTAATATATTTTATTTTTGGTGCATTTTCAGATATTTCTAAAACTCGAACGCTATCTGCAGGACTAATTCCCCATTCAACATACTCTTTTAGCTTAAGTTTGCGATGAAGATTAACTGAACTATTATCGTTCATAATCAGCTTGTATTTTTCATTTAAAGCGAATTCTTTAAACCCTGAACTCTCCCTCGCAAGTTTGCTTTCCTCTATATTCTTCAGAATCTGTTCGCGGTTATACTTCGGTGCTTCGACATCTACCTTCACCTTATTGAGACTAAACTTGCTGGCTGCTGAGGAGGTCACATAGCCTCCTACCAGGTTTCCGATAAAGTTTGCGGTTTGGGCATCTTCTTCGCTTCCACCTAGGAGCTTAGTCCCATGATAGGCAACCTGACCCGCTGTATAGGCACTAGCTTCCCCTATCGCAAACTGGGTCAAGCCCTTGACAACGCTCTGGGTCTGCCCTATGGGAATCATGATGGCACTCGCCGTCACAAAGACATTCCCAACATCATGATACAGCTTGTCATTCCCCATGAAAAGCGTATCTCGGATGAGATTATAGGATTTCGTCTGGGTATCCCCTGCATTCCCAAGTACGATATTATGAACGCCTTCTGCTGCATTAGATAACCCATAGGCTGTTGTCCCAAAACCCACGATACCGCCTGCAACAACTAAAGGAGTCGCAGTTCCCAAGGTTCCTATAATTGCGAGAATCCCAAACGCAACGGTCAACACACCCAAACCCAACTCTTTCCAACCGTTCTTGGCACGATCCTCTGCAGCCAAGGCCTCAAAACGGACCTTGTCTCGCTCCTGGGCAGCCTTCACGCGCTCAACGCGACTCTCCATCTGCTGGGTCGCCTGTTTGTAGGCTATCGCAAAGCGTTGAACAGACTTGAGTTTGGCGAAATCTCCTGACTGATAAGTCCCTACAGTCCGTGTCTTACCAGCATGCTCTGCGATCAAGGCCTTGGTCGCAGCTAGAAGTTCCTTAAAGGCGACCAAATCCTGACTCGCATGGTTACTCTCATACTGAGTGATGGAGGTATCCAAGTTCTTGAGCTGATTCATGAGGAAGTTATAGTCCATGACCGTGCTGGTATGACTGCTTCCTTCATAGCTCACCAAATCTGAAATGTTGTCCTTGGTCGTGTTCAAGATCTCAATCTCACTCTTTAGATTATCCCGTGAGCTCTTTAAAGCACTATGAAGGTTTGTAAATACCTGACCAGGTAGCTTTGTATGAAGATCACTATCAATCTGGTAATAGCCGTCCTTGTACAGTAGGAGGTTAGTTGAGTAGTCATTCATCAGGTTGACCAGAGTCTGAAGAAGAGTCCCATGCACCTCGACTAGGTAGGTACGCATACTCGAGATGGCTTGACCTTGGAGATTTTGATTGTTGATGAAGTCTGTCATGGCCTTATTGAGGCTCGCAACGGACTCTCCCCAAGCATTTATCGTTTTTTGACTTTCAACTTGAACAGAGGTGATATCATCAAATTTTATATTGTAACTCATGGCACCTCCCTACTGCAAACCAGGAAACATGTTTTGCCCTAGGACATTATCTGTCCGATGCATCTCTTTCCCTGTGGCTACCATCAAGGCGATATCTGTCTCCAGCAAAGTCGTATAGGTCTTCACCAGCTGGTGGAGTTCATTGAATTGTTCCTGATACAAGTCCAATCCTTTCGATGTAGCTGTCGTATTGAAACTTGGTTTCCAACTCCTGCCATACTAGCCTTGGCTTTAGACAGGCTACCGATGTGTGAGTTAAACAGAACCTCGGATAATTGAATCGTTCCATACATGACCTTACCCCTCCTTCGTATGTAGTAGCTTCTCGATGATATTTCCCAGATTATTCATCTGACTCTGACACCAGCCAATAATGCCGTTTTCTTCATTCTTTTGGTTTTCCAACCTAGTGATTTCATCACAGATGGCTTGGTAGAATGTATTCATCTCTGTTTGGAAACTCGTGTAGTCACTAGAGAAAGTTTCCCACTGCTTGATGAAGGCATCTTTTTGTTTACCTTTCCAAGTAGGCTGATAATTTTTCCTAATAATCTTTTTTTTAGTATCGTGAACCTTTTTTTGAATTTCCCCTACAGACTTCTTGGCCGTACGAAGGCGCTCCAATTTTTCATCGATAGTCGTAATCCGTGATTGGGCAGAGGAGATGCTGGCAGAGTGGGCATTCACCTGTCTTTGCAGAGAATTCTATTTAAAGTAAGAGCTTACCAATGGTTTATCGGTAAACTCTTACTTCATTTATTCTATCATCAAAGGGGGAGTTATTTGTTATTCTGTGGCATCATCCCAGAGGGGGGATGGATACATATAACTTCCTCGTTTCGCAACATCTCTACGTCCTTCTCGAACTATAAAATCTAACAGTTTAAAAAATTTATCTTTTGCCTCCAAAAAATTTGTAAATTCAAACGTTTTCCCAAGAACATATGATCTATCATCTCGACTATTCACCATAAACAGATGATCTCTATAAAAAATATGAATCGCAAAAGGAGCCGTATTCAATTCATCAAATAATACATAGACTAATGAATTATAATGCCGTCTCTCAATTTCTTCTTCTATTTCTTGTTTAAATTTATCAATTTGTTCAGTTTTCATTTCGTTACCTCTCTTAGTATACCTAAATCCTCGTAATATTTTAATGATTGTCCAAGCTGGATTTGGGTTCCCCCTCCTTGCCCAAAGACTCGAGCAACTTGTCCTTTACGAATATTGGCTAAGTCCGATAAAGAAAATTCTCGATTTTCCATTGCATCAAGAAGAGCATCTTTCACTTCTTTAGGTGCATTTTCAAATGCTTTAAGGATATTTTCTTCAGTTAAATCTATCACCACTTCATACTGATGGTATGCTTGATATCCCTCAGGATAAGGCAAGCCTCTAGAGTTAAATGCTAATTTCTTTCCGTTATCAACTGGGCTAGTGAAACGACCATATGAGTTTCCAAATCGGTCGATTACTTGTCCAGCTTTTAAATTAGCTGGTTGTGTAATGGGGTTACCAGCACTATCTAAAACAAAGCCATCTTTAAGAGGCCAATCGATAGAACCGTCAGCTTTTAGATAAGAACGATATCTGACTGGCGTTGGTTTACCTGTTGCCTTATCGATATCTTTAGAGAGGTACGCATATTTGCCATTCCCCCATGAAATCCTCTCTGCAAAGTATTTTCCTTGTTGTGCGTATTCTTTGCGAAGGTAGTTATCGAACTTCGAACTCTCCCTCGCAAGCCTGCTTTCTTCTATATTTCTTAGAATTTGTTCTTTGTTATACTTCGGTGCTTCGACATCTACCTTCACCTTATTGAGACTAAACTTGCTGGCTGCTGAGGAGGTCACATAGCCTCCTACCAGGTTTCCGATAAAGTTTGCGGTTTGGGCATCTTCTTCGCTTCCACCTAGGAGCTTAGTCCCATGATAGGCAACCTGACCCGCTGTATAGGCACTAGCTTCCCCTATCGCAAACTGGGTCAAGCCCTTGACAACGCTCTGGGTCTGCCCTATGGGAATCATGATAGCACTCGCTGTCGTAAAGACATTCCCAACATCATGATACAACTTGTCATTGCCCATGAAAAGCGTATCTCTGATGGGATTTCCGGCTTTAGTCTGAATATCCCCTGCATTCCCAAGTTTGATATCCTGACCAGCCTCGTACATATTAGACAACCCATAGGCTGTTGTCCCAAAACCCACGATACCGCCTGCAACAACTAAAGGAGTCGCAGTTCCCAAGGTTCCTATAATTGCGAGAATCCCAAACGCAACGGTCAACACACCCAAACCCAACTCTTTCCAACCGTTCTTGGCACGATCCTCTGCAGCCAAGGCCTCAAAACGGACCTTGTCTCGCTCCTGGGCTGCCTTCACACGCTCAACACGACTCTCCATCTGCTGGGTCGCCTGTTTGTAGGCTATCGCGAAGCGTTGAACAGACTTGAGTTTGGCAAAATCTCCTGACTGATAAGTCCCTACCGTACGTGTCTTCCCTGAGTGCTCTGTTATCAAGGCCTTGGTCGCAGCTAGAAGTTCCTTAAAGGCGACCAAATCTTGACTCGCATGGTTGCTTTCATACTGAGTGATAGAGGTATCCAAGTTCTTGAGCTGATTCATGAGGAAGTTATAGTTCATGACCGTGCTGGTATGACTGCTTCCTTCATAGCTCACCAAGTCCGAAATCTTGTCCTTGGTCGTGTTTAAGAGCTCAATCTCGTTCTTTAACTTATCCCTCGAACCCTTCAAATCACTATGTAATCGCGTAAACTCCTGACCAGGTAGCTTTGTATGCAGGTGACTATCAATCTGGTAGTAACCGTCCTTGTACAGTAGGAGGTTAGTTGAGTAGTCATTCATCAGGTTAACCAGAGTCTGAAGAAGAGTTCCATGCACCTCTACTAGGTATCTGCGCATACTCGAGATGGCCTGACCTTGGAGATTTTTATTGTTGATGAAGTCTGTCATGGCCT
>CAURRB010000006.1:0-53469 GCA_963527085.1 Streptococcus oralis | reverse complement strand
AAAAATCATTTTCACACCCTTTCGTCTATTAGTATAGAAGAAAGCTCTCAGCACACGTCGAGTGTGTGAGTTATTTAGAGAAACGTAGTTAATCCTCAAAAGGTTCCCCGAACCTTTTTAGTTCCACAGACGCACCACGTCGAGTGCGTAAGTTATTTAGAGAAATGTAGTTAATCCACTCGCTTTTTTATTTCAAAGCGAGATGCTTCAAAACTCCACTGGAGCCTTGAACATATATAAAAATAAAGTTATTGTGTGACTGAAATAATCAGGCACTTGGATAGAATAGAATCGAAAGGACTATTTGATGAAAAAACAACCGCAAATAATGGAAAAGGAACGTTTGGGAGCCTTTATTGACGCTGTGTTAGCCATCGTTATGACTATCTTGGTTTTGGAGCTGGAAAAGCCAAAAACCTTTGATTTACAAGGACTATGGGAACTTAGAACAAATTTTTTTGCCTACGGTATTTCTTTCTTTTGGCTGGGAGCTATGTGGGTCAATATCCATTCTTCTTCGCATCTTATTAAAAAAGTTAGCCAAAAAACAGTCTGGGCAACCATTATCATGCTCTTTTTCTCCTCCCTTTTTCCCTATACCACTCAGCTCATAGCAACTCATTTCGACAATGGTAGCATGCAAGCATTCTATGGGGTAATCGTTCTACTCATTAGCTTTTCAGTATTATGGTATTACCGTACCTTGGATGAAGTGAATGATATAGCTGAGATGCATGCGTTAAGACGAGGACGAAAACGTTGGATACAATGGGATATTGGTATTAAAATGTTAGGGCTTATCTTGTCTCTGACAATCTTCCCAGCAGGAGTAGGACTGTCAGTCCTAGTAACACTTTTGTTTATTGTTATCCCGAGACAATTTAAAGTCTAATCATTTAATCAACTCATCTGTTTTATTCGGGACTTAGTTGACTGCTTCCGATTCTGAAAGTTTTGAATTTGTATTGATAAGCATTGCATTCAATACTTTTCTATAGGAATTCACTGAAAGAACAGTCAAGACATATGATGTGTGTGACTCTGCTTGTACAAGTTGGGATAGTCAGGAATTTGAATAATTTTTTTGTAACAGTTATAATGACAAATATGAATAAACTTGCTTAAACTTTATGTCTCTTTAGAAAGTGTGTTAACTTGAAAGAACAAATTTTTTTGATGGGTGGGAATCCCCCAATAACGAAATATAGCATTGTTGATAAAATTGTATTATCAAGCAAGATTGAAAGAATTGTTATTTTTACAGTTTTTCGAGATAATTGGCAACCCTATATGAAAAAGTACACGGATGTTTTCCAAAGTCAATTTTCTAATCTAAACACTGATTACTTACTTTTGGACACTGAGCAGATTGATTTTGATAGCTATTTAGATGCTAATCTAATCATCATCGGTGGAGGAAATACGGAAAAATATATAGCTACTTATGTCAATCAGGAGTTCAAAAATTATATCGATCATATGCTTAATAAAGGGGCAAAAGTTATAGGGTTTTCTGCAGGAGCCCTATTATTAGGAGAAAAAGTCTATGTCTCACCTAATGATAATTCAGATCATCAGATAAAGATAAAAAATGGATTAGGAGTCTTTAGTCAGTTTTTAATTAGTGTCCATTATGATTCCTGGAATGATAAAGCTAATAAGGATAGAGCAGAAGAACTCGTCAGTGTTCCCATAATTCCACTAAATGATCATTCCTGTCTTGTATTGGATAGACTTGGAAACATTATTGAGAAAATTGACTAGTTTTAATCATGCGAATCTGAATCTACGAAACTAAAGTATTGAAGAAATGAATAGTGAAAAGCCTTGATTGTAAGGCTTTTTTGTGTTTTTATGATAGAATATAGGTAGTTATAATCGAGAGAAACTAAGAAGCAGTAACAAATATTACATATAAAATAATCAAAATAAGGAAAATAAAATGACAGAAATTGACAAAAAGAATTTAAAAAATTATCTTTGTTTTACATTTGGAATTACTTATATATCTTGGGGGCTTCTTGCCATCTTTACGCAATCTTATATTTTGGGATTAGAGACATTTATAGGAAGAATATTACATATAGTTGGTGCACTTGGACCAGCTATTGCAAGTGGTTTTTATTTGAAAAGGAATAATATAAAATTTAAACATTTTGTATTTACTAAAAGAAAAAGTAGTAGTATTTATTTCATTATTCATTTGTTAGCAATTTTGATACTATTCTCTTTATCTTCCTTAGAATTAAATGAAGTATCCATTTATCTGATGCCACTATTCTTTATTCAATTAATTTTTTTTGGTGGTGGACATGAAGAATTGGGATGGAGAGGAATATTACAACCTTTACTTGATAAAAAATATACTTATTGGAAATCTAATTTGATTGTAGGTTCAATCTGGGGAATTTGGCATCTGCCTTTATGGTTTATAGTTGGAGAAAGTCATCAAGGATTTCCTTTTATTTTATTTTTTATATATACATTATTTTTAAGTTTTGTTTTAGGGCTTCTTTACCGTCAAACGAAATCTGTGGGATACTGTATATTATTTCATGCGTTCGCAAATTTGTTAAATCTCTATTTTGTGTTAAAAATTAATCTTATTTTTATTATCATTTTTATTGGTTATTTGATTTATACTATATTGGCTAGTAATAGAATTAGTAAGGAAACAACATTTTAAAATTTAGATCAGGATATCCATTATTGAAAGTAACGTGTGGTCATTCTAGATAATCAATTTTAGAGACTTTTCTATTTGATGAGGCATCACTGCTTGTTCAAACTGATTTAACAAGTATTTATCTAGTGAAATCCCTACAGTAAGGAGTTTAAACATGAAATTCCATGAATTTGGTGATAAGAATTTGCCTCCTATTATACTGATACATGGTGGTGGCAGTTCTTGGTGGAATTATCTTCGTCAAGCACGAATCTTGTCAAAAGAATACCGTATTATTCTACCCACTTTGAATGGCCACGGCGAGGAATATCAACTTGATTATGTTTCTACGGAAGATTCTGCTTTGGAGATTCTAGGCTATATCAAAGCAAACTGCGGTGGGAAATTGTTTGCAATCGGTGGTGTTTCACTTGGTGGTCAAATTGCCATGGAGCTTTTGTCTTTAGACAGTGAAATTGCTGAGAAGGCTATCATAGATGGAAGCCTCTGTATTCCTCAACCAAGGTTAGCTAAAATCAGCATCTTTCTAGTGTCTCTATTTGGTAAACTGATGTTCAATAAATTCTCTTGCAAACTTCAGTTAAGCATGATGAACAAACTCTATCCTAAACTGACTTATCCAGAGGAAATAAAAGCTTATTATTTGGAGGATCTGCCAAGGACCCCTGTCAAAACATTGGTGACCATTTACAAAAGCTATATGGGATGTTACAAGCTGAAAAATATGATTTCTGCTAGCAAGGCTCAGGTTCTGTATATTTATGGTGAAAAAGAATTGAACTGTGTGAAAGAATCAGCGAAATTATTTCATCAGCTACATTCAAATACAATTTTGTATGAAGCAAAGGGCTATAACCACGGCTATTTATCAGCTTACCTGCCTTATGAGTGGATTGATTTGGTGGTGCCATTTTTAAAGAGTGACTCATTAGAAATGTGTAACGAATCTGATATGCCATAAGGAGGAAACGTATGCTAGGAGCAATAGTTGGAGACATTGTAGATTCAGTTTACGAATGGAACAATATCAAAACGAAGGATTTTCCTTTATTTCGGAAAGACTGCTTTTTTACAGATGATACGGTAAGTCCGAACCACTTAGAGTGTGAGTTTGCTAGTGAAACATTGCTAATCCTCAAAATAAAGAAACCAAAATACCATTATTTAGGAATGAAAACCTAAACTGTTTTTAAGGAGGTGTTATATTGATAGAGAGCAGACCTGAGTTTGATAAAATCACATCCTTTGATGAGTTTAATAAATACTACTGGTATCGTGATGAACTTTCACAGATATGCAGGTCATTAGGACTTGAATATAGAGGTACAAAACAAGAACTCAATCATATTATTGAGCAGTACTTTAAGGGTAATTTGATTAAAAAATCATCAATAAAAAGGAAAAAGAAACAAGTAGAAGTCGTTGCCTTAGATACGCCCTTACTTGAATGTGGATTCTCCTTTAATGCACACTTTAGAGAATATTTCTCAACTTTAACAGGTGTTTCGCCCTTTAAATTTACTGCTGATATGGCCACTGCTTGGAGAAAAGTAAAAAAAGAAAATGATTTGAATTTCACAATCCAAGATATGCTAAAAGTTTATTATGGAAATTCAGATTATGCCAAGTATGATCATTCGGTTTGTCAATGGAATCAATTTCTAAAGGATTTCTGTGCAGACGAAAATAGTGCCAACTACTCTAATAAACTAAAAGTAGCTTCTATTCTTTGGAAAGAAGTTAGAAATTCAAGTAATGCAAAAATTTATTCAAAGAATCTTTTAACTAAATATGCAGATAAGATAAAAGAGTATGACAAGTAGAAATGTCAGTCTAAACTAATAGTTTGTAAGGAGGAATACCATGCTAGGAGCAATTATTGGAGATATTGTCGGTTCGGTTTACGAATGGAACAATATCAAAACGAAGGATTTTCCTTTATTTCGTGAGGATTGTTTTTTCACGGATGATACAGTCATGACCTGCGCTGTTGCTGAGGCTATCATGAAGGATGGTCGGAAGGATGACTTTATTGATGCCATGAAAAAGTACGGCAGAATGTATCCCGATGCAGGCTATGGTGCTCGGTTTAGTAGTTGGATAAATAGTGACAATCGTGAGCCTTATAATAGCTTTGGAAATGGATCTGCTATGCGTGTTTCTCCCTGTGCTTGGGTTATGGACTGTGGCTTTTGTGCGAGAACGGGTATGACACCATCAACTAGAAAACTTGCACGACTTTCAGCAGAAGTCACCCATAATCATCCAGAAGGTATCAAAGGAGCCATGGCGACAACTGATGCTATCTTTCTGTGTCGTTATTACTTTGGAGGTTATTGCGGAGATTATGAGCAACCAATCAATGACAATCCTACAGAGTGCAAGAGACTTATCAAGGAGCATATAGAGCAAGAGTATGGATATAATCTTTCTCAAACACTAGATGAAATTCGTCCTACTTATCGTTTCAATGAAACTTGCCAGAATACGGTACCTCAAGCTATCATTGCCTTTCTTGAAAGTACAGACTTTGAGGATGCTATCAGAAATGCTATCTCTATTGGTGGGGATAGTGATACTCTTGCTGCCATCACAGGAAGTATTGCAGAAGCTGCTTATGGTATACCTGATTGGATTAAAGACAAAGTCTATACCTATCTAGATGAGCCTTTAAAGAATGTCATTGAACGATGGGAGCTTTTCATAGCAGGAAAATGATTGTTTAGTTAAGAAGAAAGGTGGCAATGATGGAATTACTTAATATGTATAAAAAAGAAAAAGTTATAGAGGTTATCACAAATATTTTAAAGGCTATTCACCTGAAAAAATATGAAGACATTATGAATTATGTCAATGAATCAGAGATTGACGATTTAAACGAGTTCTTTAGTTATGTTGAAAAGACATTAGAATTGAATGATTTTGACACGATTGATGAGTATGGTGTGGAGTGTCATTTCAATCCGCCTTATGAGTACTCTCAATTGGAAATTTATGATTATGACGACCAGACTGGCTTTGCTGTTGATTATGATTTGACTTCAAATTCTGAACGAGTAGATATGGTGTTGCAAGTAGAGTTTCTATATACCGATAATGGCTATACAGTAAGATTTCTTAATGTCGATCCTGGTTAGGAGAAGTTTAACAAGCAATATCCTTGATATACTATTTATACAGGCATTTAAGATTTTCTTGAATGTCTTTTTTTGTACAAGAGTAAGGTCAAAGCTTTTAAACTATCAAGTTTTCCTATCAATAGGTCAATTGTCTTTAAATGCATTTTATGAATGAATCTAAATGGTTATAGAGAGCCATTTCCAATATGTTCATGCTATAATAGACTTAGACTTCGTGATTTTGGAGAGGTAAATGAAAAAATATAAACATTTATTATGGCTGTCTGGCTTGGTAATTGTATTGATTTCGCTATTATCATTGAATGCTTGTAGTTTGGGTGGTGAAACTATTCCCCAAAATAGAACAAAGGAACAGTTCGAGTTTGAAAAAACGTTTGAACCTATGTTTAAATTTTTGGAACAAGAGCAGAAAGATTTTAATGGGCTGGAAGCTTATAAAAGTAGAGTCTATATAAAAAATGGTGACGAAGTCAAAAGATATGAAATTGACCTAGGTATTACCAAGGCAGATGGTAAGGGTGACTATAGAATACAAATCGGAGAAAACAAAAAAACGGTTCCCGTTAGTTATTCTAATGGCAAGTTGCATTACGATTCAGAGATAGATCCTTTATTTGATGAAGAGATTCTTAATTTAGTTGTCAAAAGAGATGTTTTTGACTCCTTGAATGTAAAAAGGACGTTAAGAACCGGAACAACAGAGCTTAGTGAAATTATCTACCAGCCAGAAAATAACTCTGACCTCTTTCAGAAACTGAAAAACAAATATGATCTACCAGAGGAAACAACGTGCCAAATTAGAATAGATCACTCAGATAAAACAAATTATGGGATTACAATACAGTTAACATCGAAAGAGATGTCTGTCAAAATTGGTTTAACTATTATTAAAAAACGGGGCTAACGATTTAGGAATGTTATTGAAAAGAGTTTTTTAACTCTGAGAAGAATTTAAAGGTGACTATGAAAGTAAAATTTAAAGAAACGAATAAAGTATTTTTCAAAATAGTAGAAGTAGAGGGAGAAAAGTATATTCTAGATTTGACGACTGTTAGACCAAAATCCTATTTCTGGGGGTCTCTTCCCGATGAAATTACTGCAAAAATGCAAAAGTTAGATAAAAGAGATATGCGTTTTGAGAGTGTAGCTCCAACTATGAGTAAATCAATTGGTGCTGCAATTGGTGTAGCAATAGGGGGTTCTGGCTATCGGCTAGTGACGAATTTTTTTAGAAATAATGAGATTAGTCACAATCTTCCTTTAAAGATAGGATTATATGGCTTGTTCATCTTCCTAGCTTATCTTGCTTTCTGGTTCATTGCCATAAGAGCTCGTCATAGTGTCCAAAAAAGACTTGAGAATAAAGTTTCAAACTATCAAATAACCTTTAAACTAGTTGGAAATAAACGTCAATTAAAACATTACAAGCTTCTTCCTTTTATCCTTGTTCCGACTCTTGGATGTTTTTCATTCTATCTATATACTGTTAATGGAACAGAGGGAGCCTTACTTGTTATTAATAGTATTCTATTATTGGGATTTTTTACAGTTATTTTAGGCATGTCACCACTCCGAGAATGTGTCGAAAAGCAAGAGATTGTTTTTGAAAAGATTGAGAAGTTATAAATTAAGAGGAAAGCCGTTTTATGATCCTCTTTTGCAGGTCACATGGGTCAATTTATCAGAAAAATTAGGGAATTAATTAGAGGAATAGACGTGGAATTAAAATTTAAAAATTCAAGCATGATGTGCTTTCAAATTGTTCAGATAGATCAAGAATCGAAGAAGTATGTCATGGATACAAGTACTATAAGCCCCAAGAGCTATTACTGGGGAATAAAAACAGATACGATTACAGTGGACATGGTAGAGATTGAAAAGAATAATAACCAGTTTGCAATTAAACCTAGAAGACCAGTAAATGCGACAATGATAGCCATTATCGTTCAACCAATCGTCAAGGTTAGCTATGATGCACTGAAGGAACTCTTTATTCACAATAATATTAGCGAACAAATATTATTAAAGTTATTACTCTTTGCAATTTCTATGCTAATTTCTTATTTTGCCATTTTGATTTCATTAAAGTTTTCTCATAAAAAAGCAGATAAATGGATTCCTAAAAACAGCAATAAATACATAGTTACATTTAAAACTATTCAGAAAAGTAACGGAGGAGTATATCCTTTTGTTGGAGCCATTGCCCTTTGTTTACTTTTCTTTCTTGGTTTGAATAATGGAACAGAAGGAGGTTTCTTGGTAATCAATGGAATCATCTCGTTATTCTTTTTCATGTTTACTCTAGGAAGTTTTCCAATCGCTCATCCATACAAGCATGGTCAAATTGAGGTTGAAAAGATTGAGAAAGTATTGAATAAATGACATTGATTCAAGTATTAAACTTATTCGTGAAGTATTTGAGTGGCCAATGACTCATTTAAGGTTCAGAATTGCTCTCGTAATGCCACATTGTAATTTAGAAAAGGAGTAAAAATGAATTATTTAGAAATACGCAAGAAATATGGTTTTTATAGAAAAGTCGTGATTGTTTTGGCTGTTCTTCTCATTCTTTTTGTAGCTTGGATGGTGAAAGATAGGTCTATTCAATTTCTTTGTATTATACTCATAAATGTACTCTTATTCCTTTCGATCTCGATAATCAGAAGAGGGTATTTAAGAAGTGGTACTAAGTTACTACATATGGACTTAGATTTACCATCTTGGAAGCAATACATTGAATTGAAAAAAGTTGCAAAAAGAGCTATTATAAAAATGGATGTGACACTAACATCTGTCGGGTATTCCTATATGATTGGTGATTTCGATGCTGCCATTAAGGAGGCTTCTGAAGCAATGACTGATCAAAAACTGAAGCCGAAATACAGGGATTTCTTAGAGAGTTACCTCATTCGCTCGACAGTTCTTGCAAATCCTAACCTGACCAGGGACCAGCTTGATCTTATATTAAATAAAATGTCCATATCAGATCCAACTCTAGCTGAGAGAACAAAAAACGTGAGTATTGCGCTTTACGATTTAACAATTGCCCATCAATCCAATGATTACTTTGAAGAATTGAAAAACGAGTTTAAGTACCAACAATTGGAAATTAGTTACTATCAAGCCTTGAACTCTAAATTAAAAGGAGAAGTGAATAGAGCGAATGAGTTGTATAGAAAAGTCGCACAAGAGGATGAACAGCTCTATATCGTACAGAAGTCTAAAGAATTTTTAAATAGTGAATCTATTAATTAACGATGGATAAGTACAGAAAAGGATAAAAAGGATTAAGTGTGAAATCAAATAAATTATTGCTAATAAACGGAGTTATTTCTTTAATTGGAGCTTTAACGATTACTTACCTTTCTTCTAAAATGTGGAAATTTGAAATCATTTATTGGGTGATACCTAAGCTTGTTAGACTTTCTAGTTGGGATGGAATCTACTTTTCAACTTGTTTAATATTGCTGTTTTTTGGTTTTGCAGCATTCCTTCTTCATGATGAGGAATCAAAAGTCAATAAGAAGACTTATCAGTTTCTTTTGATTGCATCGATTATTGGTTTTATTCCAATATTAGCTGGATTTTCCAGTGTGTTCGCATTTGTTTCAGCTATTTTATACTTAATGGATTATATAAAATTGTCGAAAAAGTAAAGTAGTGAATTGCTAACAATAAGTATTTATTCTTGTTTAAGTTGAGGTTAGTGCTTGATACATTAACGTCTCTATTCTAGTTAGTGGTCCGATTTTCCAAGCATTTGGATGGCGTTTACATAACTCAAGTGATATAATTAGTTACTAGAAATTTTGTAACTATTTAAGGAGTATTATCAATGAAAAAAGCAATATTGATTATCAACCCTACCTCTGGTGGGGAAAAGGCTTTGGATTACAAAGAAAAACTGGAGAATAAAGCCAAAGATTATTTTGAGCACGTGGAAACTAAAATTACTGAAAAAGCCTTAGATGCAACACATTTTGCTGAGGAGGCTTCACGTGAGCAGTACGATGCAGTGGTTGTGTTTGGTGGTGACGGGACTGTCAATGAAGTCATTTCGGGTATTGCTGAGAGAGACCACATTCCTAAGTTAGGAATTATCCCAGGCGGTACGGGTAACCTCATTACGAAACTGTTGGAAATCAATCAAGACATTGATGGTGCGATTGATGAACTCGATTTTAACTTAACCAACAAGATTGATATCGGTAAAGCAAATGACAATTATTTTGGTTATATCTTTAGTATCGGTTCTCTTCCTGAAGCGATTCACAATGTTGAAATCGAGGACAAGACAAAGTTCGGTATTTTAGCCTATGCTATAAATACCATGAAGTCCGTCATGACGGATCAGGTCTTTAATATTAAGGTTGAGACAGAAAATGGAAATTATGTTGGTGAAGCTAGTCATGTTTTGGTTCTCTTGACAAATTACTTTGCTGATAAAAAAATCTTTGAAGAAAACAAGGACGGATATGCCAATATTTTAATTCTAAAAGATGCTTCAATATTCTCTAAATTATCTGTCATTCCTGATTTATTAAAAGGGGATGTTGTCGGCAATGATAATATTGAGTATATCAGAGCGCGCAATATTAAGATCTCTTCAGATAGTGAATTGGAGTCGGATGTTGACGGCGATAAGTCGGATAACTTACCTGTTGAAATCAAAGTCTTAGCACAGAGAGTGGAAGTATTTTCAAAACCGAAAGAGTAGAAGATAAAAATTAGTTTATCTTTCACTGCGAAATCGAGTTTCATATCAACGATTGGAGGAGGAATGAATTCTCTATTTGATGAATTTCGAACAATTTGTTCTCATTTAAACCAAATCGGAATCACTCCGACGCTCATGGGGTCTTTGGGGTTTGAATACCGATCAAATGAAGAATGGGGGCCGTCTGACATTGACATTCATGTGCCTGGTGACCCTAGAGGTTGGGAAGCACCTGATCATCTCCGAATTTATGACTGGGACAAGATAATGAAAGTGATGCAACACTTAGGCTATGCTTTAATAGATATTCATGAGCATGAATTCCAAAAGGATGGTGTGAGCGTTGAATTTGGGAGTATCGATTCCTTACCTGATTTTGCAGGAGTATCTGAATCAGATATAGAGTTGATTCATCTCGAGGACATCACGTTTCGTGTTCCAAGTTTAGAACAGTATTTCAGTATATATAAAGCTTCTTCCCAAGATTCCTATCGAAATGACCACAATAACAATAAAGATTTTAAAAAGATAGATTGGCTGGAAAGGCATTTGTAAATCATCAATCAGAAAGTAGTAGGTATTAAGTCTTACTGCTTTTTTATATTCTCAAAAACAATCCACTCAAAACTACGGACAAGTCTTGAAAATAAAATTTTAAAGTAGTATACTAGAATCACAATTGTGAAAACGTTTGCGTCGCAAATGAACTCAAGTTAATTAGGAGACAAAACAGTGGAATTAACAGCCATTTACCATAGATCAGAGTCGGAGTATGCTTATCTCTATAAAGACAAGACAATGCACATTCGTATCCGGACTAAGAAAGATGATATTGAAAGCATCCATTTGCATTATGGAGATACTTTTATCTTTTTAGAGGACCATTATGAAGCAAGCAAGGCGATGATCAAAGTAACTTCTGATGCCTTATTTGATTACTGGCAAGCAGAAGTTTCAGTGGGCTATGCTCGACTACAGTATCTTTTTGAACTCAAAGATAAGCTAGGTCAGAGTATTTTGTATGGCGATAAGGGATGTGTTGCAAACACGCTAGAAAACCTTCATTATGAAGGAAACGGCTTCAAAATTCCGTATATCCATGAGATTGATGCTTGCCATGTTCCTGACTGGGTAGCAAAGACGGTATGGTACCAGATTTTCCCAGAACGCTTTGCTAATGGCAATCCTGAGATTTCACCCGAAGGTGCACTAACTTGGGATTCCTCTATCAAGCCAAAGACGAGTGATTTTTTTGGTGGTGATTTACAGGGCATTATTGATCATCTGGATTACTTGCAAGACTTGGGCATTACAGGTCTTTATCTCTGTCCAATCTTTGAATCCCCAAGCAATCACAAGTATAATACGACGGATTATTTCGAAATTGATCGTCATTTTGGAGACAAGGAAACTTTCCGTAAACTGGTGGAGGAGGCCCATCAGAGAGGCATGAAAATCATGCTGGACGCTGTTTTCAATCATATCGGGGATCAGTCTCCGCAGTGGCAGGATGTTCTCAAGCATGGTGAAAAGTCGGAATATAAAGACTGGTTCCATGTTCAAGAATTTCCCGTGACCAAGGATAAGCTAGGAAACCCAAGAAAGCTCCCTTATCATACCTTTGCCTTTGCCAGCTATATGCCCAAGCTCAATACGGCCAATCCTAAAGTGAGAGACTATTTGTTGAGGGTTGCGACCTACTGGATTGAAGAGTTTGATATTGATGCTTGGCGCTTAGATGTAGCTAATGAAGTAGACCATCATTTTTGGCGAGATTTCCGTAAGGCTGTTTTGGCTAAAAAGCCTGACCTTTATATTCTTGGAGAGGTCTGGCACACTTCTCGGCCCTGGCTAAATGGCGATGAATTCCACGCAGTCATGAACTATCCTCTCTCTGATAGCATCAAGGATTATTTCTTGCGTGGGACTAAGAAGACACCTCAATTCATCGATGAGATCAATAGTCAGTCTATGTACTATAGACAGCAGATTTCGGAAGTGATGTTCAATCTCTTGGATTCGCACGATACGGAGCGCATTTTGGCTACTGCTAAGGGAGATGTTCAACTCGTTAAGTCGGCACTTGCCTGTCTCTTTTTACAAAGGGGGACACCGTGTTTCTACTATGGAACGGAGTTGGAGTTAGGTGGAGGACCAGATCCAGATTGTCGTCGTGTCATGCCTTGGGAACGTGTTTCCGACAGTAATGACATGCTTCAATTCATGAAGAAATTGATTCAGCTTCGCAAGAGTGTCTCAGATATAATCCAGCACGGGACCTATAGACTGCAAGAAATCAAGCCAGACATGCTATCTCTCGAATGGAATTATGATGGACAAAAGGTCCAAGCTATTTTTAACCAATCAACTGAAAACTATCTTATAGATAGTGAGTCTGTAGCGCTAGTCAGTCATTGCGAAAAACTAGACCAGCAACTGGTGATTTTGCCTAAAGGTTTCGTCATTCAATAAAAAATAAAAGAGCTGTAATGAATGGGTGATTCGTGCAGTCTTTTTTTGACTTATGTAGTATAATAAAGCTAAGTCACGGATTACCGGATGAGGGATTAGTGAAGAGTGTTTAAAAAGTAATAGAGAATGGTACTCTGGAAGGAGAATAGCATGAAACGAACGAAAAAAGCAGTAGCCTTGGGATTGTGTTTGCCCTTATTTCTTGGATTGGCTGCTTGTCACCATAATAATACGAGCACTGACGCTACAAATCAGACACAGACCAGCTCTGATAAAGTTCCTTGGACGGCTTCATATTCCAATCTAAACGGTCAAGTCAGTACCGAAGAGGTTAAATCTCTCTTATCAGCTCACTTGGACCCAAATAGTGTTGAGGCATTTTTCAATCTTGTCACAGACTATAATGCAACAGTCGGCTCTACTGGCTTAAGTGGTGATTTTGCCTCCTTTACAAAAACAGAATACGATGTAGAGAGGATCAGCAACCTCTGGAATCAAAAAAAGGGTGACTTTGTCGGGACCAACTGCCGTATTAATAGCTATGCGCTCTTGAAAAATTCGGTCACAATTCCAAAACTTGAAAAGAATGATCAGCTTCTTTTTGTGGATAACGATGCTATCGATAAGGGAAAGCTATTTGATGCGAAAGACAAGGAAGAGTTTGATATTCTATTTTCTAGGGTGGAGACGGAAGCAACGACGGATGTAAAAGTTCACGCGCAGAAGATGGAGAAATTCTTCTTCCAGTTTCAATTCAATGACAAAGCTCGAATGTTGTCTGTTGTGTTGCATGACAATTTGGATGGAGAGTATCTTTTTGTCGGTCACGTTGGTGTTTTAGTGCCAGCTGAGGAGGGTTTCTTATTTGTAGAGAAACTGACTTTTGAAGAGCCCTATCAAGCTATTAAGTTTGCGAGCAAGGAAGATTGTTACGAATATCTATCCACCAAATATGCGGATTATACAGGTGATGGCCTAGCTAAGCCTTTCATCATGGATAATGAAAAGTGGGTTGAAGCTTATTAAGAAAGGTTAGGTAGAATCGCATGGAGACTGTAATAGCGCTTTTAGTTCTCATTCTTATCGGGTTCTGGGCTATAAACATTCTCAAACCTCGTAAGTCAAATAAAAAAGAACGATTTTTAGGCTATATGCAGCGCTATGATATAGATGGTGAGGGTTATCAGTCAGAAGTCTGGGAAGTGACAGAAGATGAGGATTAGAAATAAGGAGGAGAGTCCAAAAACAGTATTATGTCTTTTCAAGAAAGGGAAATAGTAAAATCAGTGCTATCCTAAGAAACGAATAGGAGGAAACATTATGGGAATGATTGCTAATTATCGATATCTATCTGACAATGAATTAAGCCAAATAATGCGAGATTCTCGTCAGGAAGAGAAATTGCTTGACTTAGTAGAGGATTCTACTAAGGAAAATGAGACGTTGATAGATATTGACAAAATGTGGGACGCCTTACTCTTTGTTATGACAGGCTTTAGTAGTTCAGAATTTATGGATGACGATCCTTTGAGAGAAGCTGTCTTGGGAGTGACCCCTTTAGAAAATGTGTCGGAATATATAGCCTATACTGAAAAGTCAAAGATAGCTGAGATTGTTCAAGCTTTAGAGAATTTTGACATGGATAGGGCTCTAGCTAACTTTAGCATGGAAGCATGCAAGAAGGCAGATTTGTATCCCGATATTTGGGATTATCTTGATGAAGAGGAAGAAATCAAGGATGATATTCGAACCTGTTTTGTAAAAATGAAGGATTTTTATAAGAAAATCTTAGTTCTCAAGGGGAATGTCTTAGTGACTATTTGTTAAGTACTTTCTCCAACTGTTAGTCAGGTGCGTGATGAATGCACATCTAGAAAATTGTACACCTGATGACTTGTCTGGTGAAGAAAATATTCCACAGTATAGTTGGACGGAATAGATAGAAATTGGTTATAGAATTTGTAAGCATAATAGATTTTAAGCTTTAAGATGGAGGATTAAAGAGATGGGAAAAATTGAATGGGAAAATGCAAAGACGCGTTTAGATGCCTTGCTTGTCATTGATGAGTATCGAACAGATCCAAATAAGACCTGGCTTCGATTGATTGTTAAAGCTGAGGAAAGCTATGGGGTTCGTTACCTTATCGACAACGGTTCTGGTGATTCTCTAGATGTAATCTTTACTGATAAAATCATCCTTATAAAGGGCTTTGATCATGAAAGCAGTTTGAGTCAATTTGCTGCGGATGAGTGGAATCAAGACATCATAGACGGATTTTATAAAGGACTGGATGAAAAGTATCAAAACCTATACTCAGAAGAACAAAAAGATGAAACAACCCTCTTTATCTGGTATGACGGACAAGAGCATCAAAATAGCTACCAAGATCAGGACGGTGGTGAATGGTTATTATCCTACTTCTTTGACAGTTTTGAGCGATTTCATGAGTTTGTGACGGATTACTATTCAATTACCGTAGATGAGGACTTACTTAGAAAACTTTACAATCAAGGACAGCTTTCAGAAGTAGAATTGGAGCAGTTGATTCCTACTTCCTAGCTGGAAATATTTATGAAATCTGATGAAAAGAACTGATTTTCAATATCAAGTTATACTTTAAGATTATTGAAGCAGCTAATGGTTGTAGTTTCTTTTTTCTTATTCCTATGACGTTTTAAAGCGATTTCCTTTTATAGTTCAACAGAATTTCACGAACGAAAAATCAAATTATTTATTAAAGTTTCACAAAATACTTTACAATATAGTGAAAACATGTTATAGTAATAAAGCTTAGAAAATGAGATGATGTTTTCTAGCAAATATAAACCCGAGTAAAAAATGCCTACGGACAGGCAGGGTTGAATGCCGAAGCGTGGTTAAAAAGCCACATTATTGATAGGGTTAAAAGCCTACTTTTATAAGTTGATGTTAGGACGCTTGTCCTAATTCATAAATTTTTAGTGTGGTGAAAGCACACGTCATCTTGTGAAACGATCAATAAAGTACGTAATATTTGCTACTAGAGAGTTAGGAAACATCGGGAACAGACATACTCAACAGAAACCAAAATAAACACGTCAGAAGATTGCAGAGCAGGTGAAAACCTGCTCTTTTTTCATAAGTCAACCTTTAGGCGCCTTTATCTTCTTGAGGTGCTAAAAATATGGTAAAGGAGTATGTCTTGAAGAAGTTAGATCAAAACCAAGCCCCAATTTACGAGGCCTTGGTCAAGCTACGCAAGAAAAGGATTGTTCCCTTTGATGTACCAGGTCACAAGCGTGGACGGGGAAATCCAGAACTTGTCGAACTGTTAGGAGAAAAATGCGTTGGCATCGATGTCAATTCGATGAAACCCTTGGATAATCTAGGCCATCCCATTTCGATTATTCGGGATGCGGAGGAATTAGCTGCGGATGCTTTTGGTGCAGCCCATGCCTTTCTCATGATTGGAGGTACAACCTCATCAGTTCAAACTATGATTCTTTCGACTTGTAAGGCAGGAGATAAGATTATTCTGCCACGAAATGTCCATAAATCTGCTATCAATGCGTTGGTTCTATGTGGAGCCATTCCCATCTATATCGAGATGAGTGTGGATCCTAAAATCGGCATCGCTTTAGGTCTTGAAAATGACCGGGTTGCCCAGGCCATTAAGGAACATCCAGATGCTAAAGCTATCCTAATCAACAATCCTACCTACTATGGAATTTGTTCAGACCTCAAGGGTTTAACGGAAATGGCCCATGAAGCGGGCATGCTTGTTTTAGTGGATGAAGCTCATGGAGCGCATTTGCATTTTACAGATAAACTTCCAATTTCTGCTATGGATGCAGGTGCTGATATGGCGGCGGTCTCTATGCATAAGTCTGGTGGGAGTCTGACCCAAAGCTCCATTTTACTTATTGGAAATCAGATGAATCCTGAGTACGTTCGTCAGATTATCAACCTGACCCAGTCGACATCTGCCTCTTACTTGTTGATGGCTAGTTTGGATATTTCTCGACGGAACTTAGCTCTTCGTGGCAAAGAGTCTTTTGAGAAAGTCATTGAGCTATCCGAATACGCTCGTCGTGAAATCAATGCTATCGGTGGTTACTATGCCTACTCAAAAGAGCTCATAGACGGTGTTTCGGTCTGTGATTTTGACGTGACCAAGCTGTCAGTTTACACTCAGGGGATTGGCTTAACAGGTATCGAAGTTTATGACCTCCTGCGAGACGAATACGATATTCAGATCGAATTTGGTGATATTGGGAATATCTTAGCTTATATTTCGATTGGTGACCGCATCCAAGACATCGAACGTTTGGTCGGTGCTTTGGCGGATATCAAGAGACTCTACTCAAGAGATGGAAAAGATTTGATTGCTGGAGAATATATCCAGCCCGAGTTAGTGCTGTCTCCACAAGAAGCCTTTTATTCAGAGAGAAAAAGTTTGACCTTGGCTGATTCTGTTGGACATGTCTGTGGGGAATTTGTCATGTGCTATCCTCCAGGCATCCCAATCCTAGCACCAGGTGAACGGATTACACGAGAGATTGTGGATTATATCCAATTTGCCAAAGAACGTGGTTGCTCCCTCCAAGGAACGGAAGATCCAGATGTCAATCACATCAACGTCATTAAGAGAAAGGAGAACTAAATGGATTTATGGTTTTCTGAAGTTCATACTCCAGATGTGAAATTGTCCCTGAGAACAGCCAAGCAACTCTACGCTGGTAAGAGTGAATGGCAGGATATCGAAGTATTAGATACGCCAGCTTTTGGGAAAATACTGATTTTAAATGGGCACGTCTTGTTTTCAGATGCGGATGATTTTGTCTACAACGAAATGACGGTCCACGTTCCCATGGCTGTCCACCCAAATCCAAAGAAAGTCTTGGTTATTGGGGGTGGTGACGGCGGTGTTGCCCAAGTATTAACACTCTATCCTGAACTGGAGCAAATCGATATTGTGGAACCAGATGAGATGCTAGTTGAGGTTTGTCGTGAGTATTTCCCAGACTTTGCTGCAGGGCTAGATGATCCTCGTGTTACCATTTACTACCAAAATGGACTACGCTTTTTGCGAAACTGCGAAGATGACTACGATATTATTATCAACGATGCGACAGATCCATTTGGACATACGGAAGGGCTCTTTACCAAGGAATTTTACGGTAACAGTTACAGAGCTCTGAAGGAAGACGGGATCATGATTTACCAGCATGGGAGTCCCTTCTTTGACGAGGATGAGTCAGCTTGCCGAAGCATGCACCGCAAGGTCAATCAAGCCTTTCCAATCAGTCGGGTTTATCAGGCCCATATCCCAACCAGTCCAGCTGGCTATTGGTTGTTTGGATTTGCATCGAAAAAATACCACCCTGTCAAAGATTTTGACAAGGAAGGCTGGAAAAAACGCCAGCTTTTCACAGAATACTACACTGCAAACTTACATGTGGGGGCCTTTATGTTGCCCAAGTATGTAGAAGACATTTTAGAAGAAGAGGAAGGAAAAAAATGAGTCGTTTATTAGTTATTGGATGTGGGGGCGTTGCCCAAGTTGCTATTTCAAAGATTTGCCAAGATAGCGAAACCTTTAAAGAAATTATGATTGCTAGCCGTACCAAGTCAAAATGTGATGACTTGAAAGCTAAACTAGAAGGCAAAACAAGTACTAAGATTGAGACAGCTGCTCTTGATGCAGACAAGGTAGAAGAAGTGGTTGCCTTGATTGAAAGCTACAAGCCAGAAGCCGTTTTGAACGTAGCTTTACCATACCAAGACTTGACCATTATGGATGCTTGTTTAGCGACTGGAGTTCACTATATCGACACAGCTAACTACGAGGCAGAGGATACAGAAGATCCTGAGTGGCGTGCCATCTACGAAAAACGCTGCAAGGAACTTGGTTTTACAGCCTACTTTGACTACTCATGGCAGTGGGCTTATCAGGAAAAATTCAAAGAAGCAGGCTTGACTGCTCTGCTTGGATCTGGCTTTGACCCAGGTGTGACTAGTGTCTTTTCAGCTTATGCCCTCAAACACTATTTTGATGAAATCCACTATATCGATATTTTAGACTGTAATGGTGGTGACCACGGTTATCCATTTGCAACTAACTTTAACCCAGAAATCAATCTCCGCGAGGTTTCTGCACCAGGTTCTTACTGGGAAGATGGAAAATGGGTCGAAGTTGAAGCAATGTCTATCAAACGTGAGTATGATTTCCCTCAAGTTGGACAAAAAGACATGTATCTCCTTCATCACGAAGAAATTGAATCACTGGCTAAAAACATCCCAGGAGTTAAACGTATTCGTTTCTTCATGACTTTTGGTCAATCTTATCTAACGCATATGAAATGCTTGGAAAACGTTGGTCTCCTTCGTACGGATGCTATTAACTTTAATGGACAAGACATTGTGCCGATTCAATTCTTAAAAGCCTTGCTTCCTGATCCTGCCAGCCTTGGCCCACGCACTGTTGGAAAAACCAATATCGGCTGTATCTTTACAGGTGTCAAAGACGGTGTTGAAAAGACCATCTATATCTACAATGTTTGCGACCATCAGGAATGTTACGCAGAAGTTGGTTCACAAGCCATTTCTTACACGACTGGTGTTCCAGCCATGATTGGGACAAAATTAGTGATGAATGGTACTTGGAAACAACCTGGGGTTTATAATCTTGAAGAATTGGATCCAGATCCATTTATGGAAGCTTTGAATGAGTATGGCTTGCCTTGGGTTGTGGTTGAAAATCCGCAAATGGTGGACTAATGAAGTTAGAACAAGTACCAACACCAGCCTACGTCATTGACTTAGCCAAACTAGAGGAAAATTGCCGGATTTTACAGCAAGTTCAGGAAGAAGCGGGCTGCAAGGTTTTACTTGCTCAGAAGGCTTATTCCCTCTATAAAACCTATCCTTTGATTAGCCAGTATCTTTCTGGTACAACTGCAAGTGGTCTCTATGAGGCCAAGTTAGCTAGAGAAGAGTTCCCGGGAGAAGTCCATGTCTTTGCGCCAGCTTTCAAGGATGTGGACATGGAGGAATTGCTTGAGATAACGGACCATATCGTTTTTAACTCGGAGAGACAGTTGCGTAAACATGGTCCTCGTTGTCGAGATGCTGGTATCAGTGTAGGCTTGCGCCTCAACCCTCAGTGTTCAACCCAAGGTGATCACGCGCTCTATGATCCTTGTGCACCTGGCTCTCGCTTTGGCGTGACACTTGATAAAATTCCTAGTGATTTGTTGGATTTAGTGGACGGACTTCATTTTCACACCCTTTGTGAGCAGGGGGCAGATGATTTACAGACAACTTTGAAAGCTGTAGAAACGCAGTTTGGTCCCTACTTACATAAGGTCAAATGGCTCAATATGGGGGGCGGACACCACATCACAAGAGAAGGTTACGATGTGGATTTGCTGATTTCTGAAATCAAGCGTATCCGAGAAACTTACCATCTTGAGGTCTATATCGAGCCCGGGGAAGCCATTGCGCTCAATGCGGGTTATCTAGCAACTGAAGTATTGGATATTGTCGAAAATGGTATGGAGATCTTAGTTTTAGATGCCTCCGCGACCTGCCATATGCCAGATGTACTTGAAATGCCCTATCGTCCACCTTTGAGAAACGGATTTGATGCGCGTGAAAAAGCCCATACTTATAGGCTTTCTTCTAATACCTGTCTGACGGGCGACGTGATTGGAGATTATAGCTTTGAAAATCCAGTCCAAATAGGTGATAAGCTTTATTTCGAAGACATGGCAATCTACTCCTTTGTTAAAAATAATACCTTTAATGGTATTGGCTTGCCAAGTCTCTATCTCATGGACGAGCGAGGTGACTGTAGTCTAGTCAAAGCCTTCGGCTACCAAGACTTTAAAGGGAGATTATCATGATAGAAACACCGAAAAAAGCAGGCTATCGTATGCCAGCAGAGTACGAACCACACCATGGTACCCTCATGATATGGCCGACTCGACCAGGTTCATGGCCCTTCCAAGGAAAGGCTGCCAAAAGAGCATTTAGCCAGATTATCAAGACCATAGCAGAAGGGGAAAGAGTCTATCTTTTGGTGGAGCAGGATTATCTATCTGAAGCCCAATCCTATCTAGGAGACAAGGTTGTTTATTTAGATATTCCTACTAATGATGCCTGGGCGCGTGATACTGGGCCGACCATTCTCATCAATGATAAAAAAGAAAAGTTGGCAGTCGACTGGTCTTTTAATGCATGGGGTGGCGCTGTAGATGGTCTTTATCAAGATTATGAAGAGGATAACCAGGTAGCCAGTCGTTTTGCTGAGGCCTTGGAAATGCCTGTCTATGATGCTAAACCTTTTGTACTGGAAGGCGGAGCAATCCATAGCGATGGTCAAGGAACCATTCTTGTGACTGAAAGTTGCCTACTAAGCGCTGGTCGCAATCCTCATCTCAGTAAAGAGGAAATCGAGAGAAGATTATTGAACTATCTTGGCGCTGAAAAAGTTGTCTGGCTTCCTTATGGTATTTATCAGGACGAAACCAATGAACACGTTGATAATGTTGCAGCCTTTGTCGGTCCTGCAGAGCTTGTCTTGGCTTGGACAGATGATCAAAATGATCCTCAGTATGCCATGTCAGCAGCTGATTTAGAGCTTTTAGAGAAGGAAACGGATGCAAAAGGTCGTCCCTTCACTATTCATAAGCTTCCTATCCCAACTATTCGTCAGGTTGTCACTAAGGAGGATTTACCAGGTTATACCTATGAAGATGGGGAAGAGGAGCGTTATGAGGGCGAGCGTCTTGCAGCTTCCTATGTCAATTTCTATATTGCCAACAAGGCTGTCCTTGTTCCCCAATTTCAAGATAAAAACGACCAAGTGGCCCTAGATATCCTCAGCAAGTGTTTTCCAGACCGTAAAGTCGTAGGAATAGCAGCTAGAGATATTCTCTTAGGTGGTGGCAATATCCACTGTATCACCCAACAAATCCCAGAATAGGAGAAAAAGATGAGAAATGTAAGAGTTGCAGCGATCCAGATGCAATGTGCTAAGGATGTGGCAACGAATATCCAAACAGCGGAACGTCTAGTACGTCAGGCTGCAGAACAAGGCGCACAAATCATTCTCTTACCCGAGTTGTTTGATCGTCCCTATTTCTGTCAGGAACGCCAATATGACTACTACCAGTATGCCCAGTCGGTGATAGAAAATACAGCCATTCAGCATTTTAAAGTGCTTGCTAAGGAACTAAAAGTTGTTCTACCAATTAGTTTTTATGAAAAAGATGGCAATGTCTTATATAACTCTATCGCCGTCATTGATGCAGATGGAGAGGTGCTGGGTGTTTATCGGAAGACCCACATACCAGATGACCATTATTATCAAGAAAAGTTCTATTTCACGCCTGGCAACACTGGTTTCAAGGTCTGGGATACTCGCTACGCTAAGATTGGGATTGGCATCTGTTGGGATCAATGGTTCCCTGAAACAGCGCGCTGTCTTGCGTTGAATGGGGCAGAATTACTCTTTTACCCAACAGCTATAGGTTCAGAGCCTATCTTAGATACAGATAGTTGTGGTCACTGGCAACGTACGATGCAAGGGCACGCAGCAGCAAATATTGTCCCAGTCATTGCAGCCAATCGTTACGGTTTGGAAGAAGTCACTCCTAGTGAGGAAAATGGTGGACAGAGTTCTAGTCTTGACTTCTATGGTTCCTCCTTTATGACGGATGAAACAGGAGCTATTCTAGAGATAGCTGAAAGACAAGGAGAAGCTGTTCTGTTAGCAACTTATGACCTTGATAAGGGAGCAAGTGAACGCCTCAACTGGGGACTGTTTCGTGATAGAAGACCCGAAATGTACCAACGAATTACGGACTAGAAGGTAAATTTCATAATAAACATTTAATATTCACGCCTGTCTTACAAAAATGTAAGATAGGCTTTTTAAATGTAAGATAGGTGTACGATTATACGCGGAAATGTATGCTATACTCTATGTAGATCAAAAAGAAAGAGGTTTATTATGAAAAAATGGAATGCGACACAGTTGAAGTATCTGATGGCGGCAGTAATGGTTCTAGACCATATTCCGCATATTACCGGAATCGTTTCTCCTTTGTGGGAAGGTATCTTTCACGCCTTGACCCGTTGTGTGGGAGTTTGGTTTGCCTATATGGCTATGGAAGGCTTCATCCATACTCGAAATTTGAAAAACTACCTCATCCGTCTTTGGAGTTGGGCGCTTATCATGTTTGCTGGAAATAGCCTACTCAACGCCCTATTTGCATCCAAAGGAGTAATGGTCAATAATAACATTTTCCTGACTTTGGCCATCGGTGTTACCATGCTTTGGATTGGTTTTCCCAGAAAAGAACTGGATAAAAAAGAGAAGTTGTGGCGTCGGATTGGGCTTGTTGGTCTGTTGATTTTCGGTTGTCTTTTTACTGAGGGTGGCATCACCATGCTACCATTTCTGTTGATTAGTTACTCTTGCCGAAATCGTAAGGGCTTGCGAAATCTCCTTTATGCCTTTTTGTGGGCCTTTCTGTTAGTGACTTCCATCCAAATTTACGACACTTGGCACCAAACACTATTAATGATGCTTTACAATTCTGACTGGCTCTTTATCACCGTATTTTCTTTTATGGCCTTGTATAATGGACAGCGAGGAAAAGAAACTAGTTGGAGTAAATATTTCTTTTATATTTTCTACCCAGCTCATCTATGGATTATAGCCTTGATTGCCTATTTGGTTAAGTAGATTCAATATCCATTAGCTCCTTCTTGCTTAAAATGTGAGAGGAGCTTTTCTGTATCTGGAATTCCCAACAAAACATGTTATAATAGTTTTAGAAAGGACGAGGTTTATGGCGAACATACTTGTAGTTGAAGATAATAATGAAATCCAGGAAATCTTAAGAACCCTTCTTACAGAGGAACACGAGGTGATTCAAGCATTTTCTGGGACAGAAGGTATCATGCAATTTGACAAAGGTGGCATTGATCTCGTTCTGCTAGATATCATGCTCCCTGGGAAAAATGGCGACCAAGTCTTGCAAGCTATTCGACAAACGAGTCAGACTCCGGTCATCATGCTTACTGCTTTAGGTGATAAAAAGCTCATCAGCCAATATCTACTAGACGGTGCCAATGATTATGTAGTAAAACCTTTTGATTTGGACGAAGTCTTTGCCAGAGTCACTGTTCAATTACGCCAAAGTGGTGAACATCAGTCAGGAGATCGAAGAGAAATTGATAACCTCGTACAAAATTTTAAAAATATCCAGTTCGATGCGGATAGTTTTGAAATAAGTAACGCAACTGAAACCATTCGCCTTGCAAAGAAAGAGTGTCAGATTCTCCAAATGTTGCTCCAGCATCCTAAAAAGATCTTCACCAAAGAAGAACTCTATGAATTGATTTGGGAAGAAAGTTACCTGCCTGGAGACAATACGCTCAACACTCATCTAAGCAATCTCCGTAAAAAACTGCATCAACTGGATCCAAATCACGAATACATCGAAACCATTTGGGGAGTTGGTGTTCGATTAAAAGGAGACAAGTAATGATTTACATTTTGATATCTATATCGCTCCTCATTAACATCATTTTGGCGATTTCTTTGATTCGCTATCATATAGCAATTAGAGATTTAAGCAGACAAATTGAAGAAAAGATTCGCTCTGGTAGCATGAAGAGGATCGGTGTAAATTTCTTTTCAAAGACCATTTTGCGTCTACATAACCAAATTGAGAATCTATTTCAAGAAGTGGAGCAAAACCAGCTAATCATGAAGCGTGAAAAACGCACCCTAGATATGGCAATCAGTAATATCGCTCATGATATTCGGACACCTTTAACAATCGCTTCAGGATATACTCAGCAACTGATAAAAAATCCTGAACCTAATCCAGAAACTTTAAACAAAATAGCCCATCACCTTGATTTGGTTTCAAAACGTTTGGAGACTCTCCTCGAATATCGTCATTTGATGGAAGGGGCAGTCAAACCGAAACTGGAAGAACTTGATTTATCAACTTTTATAACGAAAAAGACTTTAGCTTATTACGACGTTTTTCAATCTTCACATATTGTTCTTGATTTTAACGTTGAACCTGGATTGAAAACGACGACTGATGAGGACTTGCTTGATCGAATTATACAAAACCTCCTTGGAAATGTTCTCAAGCATGGCAAGGAGAAAGCTCGACTTTCTTTGAAGAAGGAAGAAAATAGGCTTGTTTTGGAAATTGATAACCTAGTCAAAAAACCTATCAAGAATATAGACAATCTCAGCAATCGTTTTTATTCTGAAAATATGTCAGATACCGAAGAATCCTCTGGTTTAGGTCTCTATATTACTGAGGAATTGGTTCATCTTCTTGGAGCGGAAATGAAGCTAGCCACTGATGGAGAATGGTTTTCAGTCTTTATTTATCTTTAACAGAAGAAACCTCCTCTATATCCTAGAGGAGGTCCTTTTTATAAGCTTTTCTTCTTGAAAATAGTCAGTCCACTGAAAGAGAAGAAAAGTATGACCGTTACGCAAACCGTGATGGTATAGAGAATAGCTTGACTATTAGTAGTCATAGCATAGGCAAAATCTAGAATTAAATATCGTAGAATTTCAATGTCTGGGAAAACAAGCATTGGCGTAGAAAGGATGATAGAGGTAACTAGATAGCCAATAAATGCGGCAAGATAAGAATGAGTCACATAGAGAATGAAGGAAACAATCGAAAGCCAAGCAAGGAGGCAGAGAAATTGAAGGAAAATCGTTAAGAGGAGGTTTGTAATAAAACCATCAGGCATCGTACCAAGTCCGTTTAGTAGAGTTGAGGGAACAAAAGCAATCACAAGGCTGGCGATGAGTTGTAAGAGAGCGATACTTGCTAGTACAAAGGATTTAGCAAGGAAAAACTCTGTACGAGAAACGCCAACAGTCAAACTATTTTTATAAAGCTTGCCGATTAAATCGACCCCAAGAACTAAACACACTAGAACAATGCAGAGAAAAACGAGGTTTGAATCATTGCTAGACGCATTGATAAGAGCTTCTATCCCATTCCAACCATGGGTTGGAGTTTCTGGAGGTGTTGTCTGAACTGCCATTAAATGTCCTGTAGCCCCGATAGTGGCACCCATTAGCAAGAGTACAAAGAGAATGAATTCTGTAATCCAGAATCCTTTGGAGCGGAAAAGACGGTAAAAATCTGCTTGAATGGTATGTATCATGATTTTTCTCCTATTCTACCAATTGTGTGAAGTATTCTTCTAGGTTTTGACGGGCAAAGTATATCTCATCAATAGCAACATCGGCCAAAGTTAGTTGCTTAAGAATCTGTTTGACATCTTGTTCATTACCAAAGATATGGATTTCATTTTCAGGGTTCACAACCTTAAACTGGAGCTGGATTTGTTCTTTCAATACCTGACAAGCTCTTTCTTTGTCGCTTGTTTTAAGCACAATATAATCCTCACTCAGTGTTTCAAATTCCGCTTTACTGATTTCACGGATAATCTTACCTTGATCCAGAATACCAAAGCGATTAGCTAAGAGATAGAGTTCTGACAAGATATGGCTAGAGATGAGGATAGTTATTCCTTTTTCTTGATTGAGCCGCTGGATCATCAGACGAAATTCTTTGATTCCAATCGGATCGAGACCGTTAATGGGTTCATCAAGAATAAGGAAGTCGGGTTTAGATAGAAGAGCAATGGCAATGCCAAGTCTTTGTTTCATTCCTAGTGAGAAGTCACGAAAGACTTTCTTGCCTGTATCAGATAAACCTACATAATCCAGTGTTTCTCGAATGACTTTATCAGCATTTGGAATATGCCGAATCATACAATAATATTTCAGATTTTGATATGCTGTTAAGTGATTATGAGCTACGGGTGATTCGATAACAGAGCCTACTCGAGATAGTGCCTTGGTCCACTCCTTTTCCGATTGACTAGAAAAGAGGGAAACAGTTCCTTTATCCGCAAACAGTAGTTGCGTAATTATTTTGATAAGAGTAGTTTTACCTGCTCCGTTTTTTCCAATTAGACCATAAATATCTCCCTCTTTTATGGTTAGACTAAGATCTTGAAGAATAGCTTGTTGGCCGAATTGTTTGGTCAGTCCATGAATTTCGAGTACTGTTTTCATGATTTTCTCCTTTTGATTTATTTTTCTAACTTTAGTATAAGGTATAGAAATCAAAGAAACGTCAAGTAATTCTAAAGAGTTTCTAAAGTTTTCTGATTTTTAAATTGTCAAAAACCCAGTTAAGGATTTAACTGGGAATTTTCTCTATAAAATATACTTCTCAATGGCACGCGCGACGCCTTCTTCTTCATTGCTGGTTGTAACGTCATTGGCAAGGGATTTGACATGATCACTAGCATTTCCCATAGCAATGCCAAGTCCTGCAAACTGAAGCATTTCGATATCGTTATTGGCATCACCCATAGCCATAATCTCTGACGGCTCGATCTTCAAAATCTCAGCTAGTCGAGAAAGAGCAGTAGCCTTTGTCGTCCCAAGTGGCATGGCTTCATAAATAACAGGCTGCGAACGAACACCGCTGAACCGTTGGCATAGTTCTGTCGCAAAACGCTGCTCAAAATCGTCTGTTTGCTCTTTTGTTCCTAAAAACATTCCTTGGAACATACGATACTTACCACTGGTAGCTTCCTCAAGGGAAATTTCAGTCAGGTCTGAAAAAACAAGTTTGGCATCATTTTGAACAATTTGATTAGGCTTGCCACCGAGAACAAAATAATGTTTCTCATCAAAAAGAGTTAACTGGACGTCGCTTTTTTCTGCTAGGTCATAGAGGTATTCGATGTCAGCTGGACTGAGTTCTTGCCAGTCAACTAGACCCCAGTCACTGGTCTGGTGAGTTGAACAACCATTATTGACAATGACGTACTCATTCTGGAGGTCAAGTCCTAGTTGTTTATAGTAGGGGAGGACACCGAAAAGCGGGCGACCTGTACAGAGAACCAGTTTGACACCTTTTTCAATGGCTTGGTGAATGGCAGTGATGTGGGCTTGTGGGATTTCCTTGGCTTCGTTAAGGAGGGTTCCGTCCATATCCAAGGCTAGTAGTTTAATCATAAGACTTCCTTTTCTAGGTGTTTTGCTTTTATTATAGCATATAGACTATAAAATGTCTGACCGAATTGTAACATTCGGCTTTCCTTTTCTTGAAAAAGAAAATAAAATCGTATATAATACGTATACTTAATGTTTTAGGAGAAAAAATGTCAAAGTACCACTTTAATTCAATTTACAAAAATGATGAAACAGAATCTACAGGTCTTCTGTTCATCAAAGTCTACAACAAGTGGGAAAGCAACTTAAAAAGAGTCTTGAAATCAGTTGGTCTCACTTTGCCTCAATTTATCGTTTTAACCTCGCTCTTGTTTTTGTCTAATAGAGAGGAATATGTAACGCAAGTTGATATCGCTCGGTTCACCGGAATGGATGTCATGACGGTTTCCCAAATTGTTAGACTACTGGAGAAGAAGGACTACATTAGACGTGATCAACATCCAAAGGATAGTCGGGCAAAACTGGTCTCAGTGACGAAGTCTGGCGCGGAGAAGGTCAATCAAGCTTTACCCTTAGTAGAAGGTGTTGATGAAGAATTTTTTGAAAAACTATCTAACGATAGAGAATGTTTTAATCGCATGTTAGTAGAGTTGGAGGATAAAAATGCCTAGATATTGGGTCGGAGTTGTTTCAAAGAACCATGTTTTAAGAGGAGTTGAGGGAAATTTTTGTCAGGTCTGTCATGGAAAGGGCGGCCCCTTAAATCGTATGAAAAAAGGTGACTATCTTTTATACTATAGTCCAAAATACGATATGAATGGTCAAGATAAGTTACAGGCTTTTGTGGCCGTAGGTAAAATTATAGATGACAAAGCCTATCAAGTAGAGCAATTTGAAGGATTCTTTCCCTTTAGACGAAATGTCGAGTATTATCTACCAGTCCAAGATTGTTCCATAGAAATAGCCAGACAACATCCTGAATGGAGAGACTATACTTCTCGACTTCGTTATGGACATTTTGAAGTTTCCAAAGACTTTTTCCTCTATATCTTTCAGCATATGAAAGTGGATGATGAAGCATGATTGATTTGCTAGTTAAATGATTGTCAACTAGAATTTTGGATTTGGACTGTGAAGCGAACTTTGCTATAATAGAGTAAGAAACTTTGATAAACCAAACGAGGCTGAGATGAAATTACTTTATACTGATATTCGGACTTCTTTGACAGAAATCTTGACCAGAGAGGCGGAAGAGCTGGTTGCTGCAGGCAAGCGAGTTTTCTACATCGCACCCAACTCTCTTTCATTTGAAAAGGAACGTGCCGTGCTGGAATGTTTGTCCCAGCAGGCATCTTTTGCGGTTACCGTCACGCGATTTGCTCAAATGGCTCGTTACCTGGTTTTAAATGACTTGCCTACAAAGACCAGTCTTGATGATATCGGTCTTGGAATGGCATTTTATAAATGCCTTGCTGAACTCGATTCCAAAGAGTTACGAGTTTATGGTGCGATTAAACAGGATCCTCAATTTATCCAGCAGTTGGTTGAACTTTATCATGAGATGACGACTGCTCAGATGAGCTTTTTGGACTTAGAAAGTTTGACGGATGAGGACAAGAGAGCAGATTTACTCTTGATTTTTGAGAAAGTAACAGCCTATCTCAATCAAGGTCAGTTGGCTCAGGGAAGTCAGTTGTCTCAATTGATTGAGGCTATTGAGAATGACAAGGTAAGCAGTGATTTCAGTCAGATTGCCTTGGTTATTGATGGATTTACCCGTTTTTCTGCCGAGGAGGAGCGTGTAGTGGATCTGCTACATCGAAAAGGTGCCGAGATTGTTATTGGGGCTTATGCAAGCAAGAAGGCTTATATCAGTCCGTTCACTGAAGGGAATCTCTACCAAGCCAGTGTGGAATTTCTTCATCATTTGGGGGCAAAATACCAAACACCTGCTCAGGATCTTTCTCAGACACATGAGAAAATGGATAGTTTTGACAAGGCCTCTCGTTTGCTGGAGTCTTCTTATGACTTTTCAGAACTCGCTTTAGATGTCGATGAGAAGGACCGAGAAAACTTGCAAATCTGGTCTTGCTTGACGCAAAAAGAGGAGTTGGAGCTGGTGGCTCGCGCTATTCGTCAGAAATTACATGACCATCCAGAACTGAGTTACAAGAATTTCCGTATTCTGCTGGGGGATGTGGCTTCTTACCAGTTATCGCTGAAAACCATTTTTGACCAGTACCAGATTCCTTTCTATCTAGGTAGAAGTGAATCCATGGCTCATCATCCTTTGACTCAGTATGTGGAGTCTATTTTGCGTTTGAAACGTTTCCGTTTTCGTCAGGAGGATTTGATTAATCTCCTCAGAACTGGTTTATATACCGACCTTAGTCAGCCTGATATTGATGCTTTTGAGCAATATCTCCGCTATCTTGGCATCAATGGCTTGCCTGCTTTTCAGCAAACCTTCACTAAATCCCACCATGGAAAATTTGATTTAGAGCGTTTAAATTCTCTTCGTCTGCGAGTTTTGGCGCCACTTGAAACCTTATTTGCTAGTCGGAAGCAAAAGACTGAAAATCTCTTGCAAAAGTGGAATACTTTTCTAAAAAATGCTGCTTTAAGCAAGCAGATGCAAGAATTGACAGCTACTATGGAAACTCTAGAACAGGAAAGACAAGCCGAAGTTTGGAAAGCCTTCTGCCATGTTTTAGAACAATTTGCGACCGTTTTTGCAGGTTCACAAGTTAGTCTGGAGGATTTCCTAGCCTTGCTCCATTCTGGGATGAGTTTGTCTCAGTATCGCACCATTCCAGTAACTGTTGATACCGTTCTGGTGCAGAGTTATGATTTGATTGCCCCTCTGACCACTGACTTTGTCTATGCCATTGGACTGACTCAGGATCATTTGCCAAAAATCGCGCAAAACACCAGTTTGTTAACAGATGAAGAACGACAAAGCCTAAACCAAGCGACTGAAGATGGAGCGCAATTACTGATTGCAAGTAGTGAAAATCTCAAGAAAAATCGCTATACCATGCTTTCCTTAGTCAATGCTGCCCGTAAGCAGTTGGTGTTATCCTCTCCAAGTCTCCTCAATGAAAATGAGAGCAAGGAATCGGCCTATCTTCAGGAACTGGTGAGTTTTGGATTTAGCCGAATAGAGAAGAAGATTCATCAAAAAAGTCTGTCTAAGGATGATATGGGTTCATATCACAGCCTTTTGTCTAGTCTGGTTGCCTATCATCAGCAGGGCGAGACAAGTAATACTGAGCAAGATTTGACCTTTGTCAAGGTTCTGGCGCGTGTGATGGGGAAAAAACTTGACCAAAAAGGTCTTACAAATCCTGCACTCCCAACTAGCCCAAGCAGCAAGCCATTAGAGAAAGAGACCTTGCAGGCTCTCTATCCAGCTGACAAGGAGTTTTACCTGTCTACGTCTGGTTTAACGGAGTTTTACCGCAATGAATACAGTTATTTCCTCCGTTATGTCTTAGGCTTGCAGGAAGAATTGCGCCTTCGTCCTGATGCTCGCAGTCACGGGAATTTCTTGCACCGTATTTTTGAACGTGCCTTGAAACTGCCTGCTGAAAATTCCTTTGACCAACGTTTGGAGCAAGCTATCAAGGAAACCAGCCAAGAACGCGAATTTGAAGCTATTTATCAAGAAAGTTTGGAAGCCCAATTTACCAAGGAAGTTCTTCTTGATGTTGCGCGAACTACGGGCCACATCCTTCGTCATAATCCAGCCATTGAAACCATCCAAGAGGAGGCAACATTTGGTGGCAAGGACCAGGCCTTTATTCAATTGGATAATGGTCGCAGTGTCCATGTGCGAGGCAAGGTTGACCGAATCGACCGTTTGAAAGCTGATGGAGCGCTAGGAGTGGTGGACTACAAGTCTAGTTTGACCCAGTTCCAGTTTCCTCATTTCTTTAATGGGCTCAATTCCCAGTTGCCAACCTATCTTGCTGCCCTTAAAAAGGAAGGGGAGCAGAACTTTTTCGGTGCCATGTACTTGGAAATGGCTGAGCCTGTCCAATCTTTATTAGCTGTTAAAAGTCTGGCAGGAGCAGTAGTAGAAGCCAGCAAATCAATGAAATACCAAGGACTCTTTTTAGAAAAAGAAAGCAGTCACTTGGGAGAGTTTTATAACCAAAACAAGGCTAATCAGCTGACAGACGAGGAATTCCAGCTCTTATTGGACTACAATGCCCATCTTTACAAGAAGGCAGCTGAGAAGATTTTACAAGGCCAGTTTGCCATTAATCCCTATACCGAAAATGGCAGAAGCATTGCCCCATACGTCCAGCAACACCAAGCCATCACAGGTTTTGAAGCAAATTACCACTTGGGACAAGCCCGTTTCCTAGAGAGGTTAGACTTAGCTGACGGAAAGCGTCTGGTCGGAGAAAAGCTCAAGCAAGCTTGGTTTGAAAAAATGAGAGAGGAGTTGAATCGATGAAGCCCATTCCCTTTTTAACTGAGGAAGAAATTCAAAAACTGCAAAAAGCAGAAGCAAGTTCGAGCAAGGAACAGAAAAGAACTGCCGAGCAAATCGAAGCCATTTATACCGCAGGGCAAAATATCCTAGTTTCAGCGTCTGCTGGTTCAGGGAAGACCTTTGTTATGGCCGAGCGCATTCTGGATCAGTTAGCGCGTGGTGTAGAAATCAGCCAACTCTTTATCTCGACTTTTACTGTCAAGGCTGCTACTGAACTCAAAGAGCGCTTGGAGAAAAAAATCAGCCAACAAATCCAAGAAACCGATGATGTCGAGCTCAAACAACACTTGGGACGTCAATTGGCAGATCTACCAAACGCTGCCATTGGAACCATGGACTCTTTCACACAAAAATTCCTTGGCAAACATGGCTATCTGATTGATATCGCACCGAACTTCCGTATTCTACAAAATGAAAGTGAACAGTTAATCCTCAAAAACGAAGTTTTTCATCAGGTTTTTGAAGACCATTACCAAGGTGAGAATAAAGAGAAATTTAGTAGTTTGGTGAAGAACTTTGCTGGGCGTGGCAAGGACGAACGAGGTCTGCGCCAACAAATCTACAAAATCTATGACTTTTTGCAATCTACCAGCAGTCCCCAAAAATGGCTGAACAAGTCTTTTCTCAAAGGGTTTGAAGAAGCTGACTTTGCAAATGAAAAAGACAAACTAACTGAGCAAATCAAGCAGGCGCTTTGGGACTTGGAAAGTTTCTTCCGTTATCATCTGGATAACGATGCCAAGGAGTTTCCCAAAGCTGCCTATTTAGAAGCTGTTCAACAGGTTCTGGATCAAATTGGCTCCTTAAATCAAGAGTCCGATAGCCAGGCTTATCAAGCAGTGCTTGCGCGTGTTATTGCCATCTCGAAAGAGAAAAACGGTCGGGCTCTAGCTAACTCTAGTCGTAAGGCCGATTTGAAACCACTGGCTGATGTCTATAACGATGAGAGAAAGGCCCAGTTTGCTAAACTAGGACAACTGGCGGACCAGATAACCATTCTCGACTATCAAGAGCGTTATCATGAAGATACCTGGGATCTGGCTAAAACCTTCCAAACCTTTATGAGCGATTTTGTGGAGGCTTATCGTGAACGTAAACGCCAGGAAAATGCCTTTGAATTCGCTGATATCAGCCATTATACCATTGAGGTCTTAGAGAATTTCCCACAAGTCCGCGAGGCTTATCAGGAGCGATTCCATGAAGTCATGGTCGATGAGTATCAGGATACCAACCACATTCAAGAACGGATGCTGGAATTGCTGTCGAATGGTCACAATCGCTTTATGGTGGGAGATATCAAGCAGTCCATCTACCGTTTCCGTCAGGCAGATCCGCAGATTTTCAATGAAAAATTCCAACGCTATGCACAGAATCCTAAAGAAGGCAAGTTAATTCTCCTCAAGGAAAATTTCCGTAGCAGTTCAGAAGTGCTATCGGCAACCAACGATGTTTTTGTACGGCTCATGGACCAAGAAGTAGGCGAAATCAACTATGACAGCATGCACCAGCTTGTCTATGCCAATAGCAAACTAACTCCCAATCCAGACAACAAGGCAGAATTTCTCCTCTACGATAAGGACGACAGCGGACAAGAGAAGGAAGAGAGCCAAACAGAAACAAAACTCACAGGGGAAATGCGCCTAGTCATCAAGGAAATTCTGAAGCTTCATCAGGAAAAAGGTGTTGCTTTTAAAGAAATCGCACTTTTGACCTCCAGTCGCAGTCGTAATGACCAGATCCTCCTCGCTTTGTCTGAGTATGGGATTCCTGCCAAAACAGACGGAGAACAAAATAATTACCTCCAATCCCTAGAAGTGCAAGTCATGCTAGACACTCTTCGTGTCATCCACAACCCCCTGCAAGACTATGCTTTAGTTGCTCTGATGAAGTCTCCTATGTTTAGCTTTGATGAGGACGAGTTGGCACGCTTGTCCCTTCAGAAAGTAGAAGATAAGGTACAAGAAAATCTATATGAGAAACTGCTCAATGCTCAAAAACAAGAAGCTAGCCAAAAAAACTTGATTCACACAGAACTAGCTGAGAAACTAAATCAGTTCATGGATATCTTGGATTCTTGGCGCTTATATGCCAAAACCCATTCTCTCTATGACTTGATTTGGAAGATTTATAATGACCGTTTTTATTATGACTATGTTGGAGCTTTGCCAAATGGTCCTGCAAGACAAGCCAATCTCTATGCTTTAGCTTTGAGAGCTGACCAGTTTGAAAAGTGTAATTTCAAGGGCTTGTCGCGTTTTATACGTATGATTGACCAAGTCCTAGAAGCCCAGCACGATCTCGCAAGCGTAGCCGTCGCACCGCCTAAAGATGCCGTGGAACTCATGACTATTCACAAGAGCAAAGGGCTGGAGTTCCCTTACGTCTTTATCCTCAATATGGATCAGGACTTCAACAAGCAAGACTCGATGTCAGACGTCATTCTCAGCCGTCAAAATGGACTTGGTGTCAAATACATTGCCAAGGTGGAAACAGGAGCAGTGGAAGCACACTATCCTAAAACCATCAAACTCTCCATTCCTAGCTTAACTTATACGCAGAATGAGAAAGAACTGCAATTGGCTAGCTATTCAGAGCAGATGCGTTTGCTGTATGTTGCCATGACACGGGCTGAGAGAAAGCTTTATCTTGTCGGTAAGGGCTCTCGTGAAAAACTGGAAGCCAAGGAATATCCAACAGCTGAAAACGGAAAACTAGATAAACATACCAGACTTCAAGCTAAGAATTTCCAAGATTGGATATGGGCGATTAGTAAAGTATTTGCCAAGGACAATCTCAACTTTAGCTATCGTTTTGTTGGTGAAGACCAGTTGACTAGAGAAGCTATTGGTCAGTTGGAAAACAAGAGTTCTCTACAAGATAGTTCTCAAGCAGACAATCGTCAGTCTGAAACGATTAAAGAAGCCCTTGAAATGCTGAAAGAGGTGGAAGTTTATAATACTCTTCACCGCGCAGCCATTGAACTGCCAAGTGTTCAAACCCCAAGCCAAATCAAGAAATTCTACGAACCCGTTATGGATATGGAAGGGGTACAAATTACTAACCAAACTCAATCACCGGAAAAGCAAATCAGCTTTGATTTACCAGATTTTTCAACTAAAGAAAAGGTAACTGGAGCGGAGATTGGTAGTGCAACCCACGAATTGATGCAGAGAATTGACCTCAGTCAGCGACCAACTCTTGCTAGCCTGACAGAAACTCTCAAACAAGTTCAGACTAGTCCAGCTGTTAGAGACAAGATCAATCTTTCTAAAATCCTTGCTTTCTTTGACACAGAACTTGGTCAGGAGATTCTCGCTAATACCAGCCATCTTTATCGCGAGCAACCTTTCTCCATGCTCAAACGCGACCAAAAGAGTCAGGAAGACTTTGTTGTTCGTGGAATCTTGGATGGCTATCTTCTTTATAAGGATCGTATCGTTCTTTTCGACTACAAAACAGACCGTTACGACGAACCAAGTCAACTCATAGACCGTTATCGTGGTCAGTTAGCGCTATACGGAGAGGCTTTATCACGAGCCTATTCTATTAAAAATATTGAAAAATACTTGATCTTACTTGGCAAAGACGAGGTTCAAGTTGTAAAAGTATAACCTAGAAAGGAGACCTCATGCCACTTCCAGTTAGAAAATCCCTACACGATGCGGTTTTACAAGCTTCAAAAGCCGATACTTGGGATCAAGCAACCAAGGAATGGAATGGAATGAAGTTTCCTTGATTTTTAATGGCATTGGTCGTAGTAATTACGTCTGTGGGAATGCCATTAAATACGCCTACGAACTCTTTAACGGAGTTACAGGTCAACGCCTCTTTCCGATTGGCAGCGATTGTGTTCGTCATTTTCATCGACTGACTTTAGACCAGCAACTGGTAGAGGAAGAAAAACTACTCAGAAAAGTTGAAAACCTAACTAGAAAAGCTCAGAAAAAGGGAAAAATCAAGGTCAATAAAGTCGATTTTGACGAACGACTTCTAAAATGGTTTTGGGAAAAAGGTGTTTTCAAAGCCAATCGTGGCAATCAATTTGCACCTGAGAAAGATTACCAGCTTTTCCTAGAAGTCTTTCAAGGTGGAAGTTGGACCAAGGCAGACCCCAAAAAGAAGGCGCGTCTGGAAGAAGTCCTTGAAAAGTGTATCAAACCCTTTCTACTTGGGAAATCTGATGATCAACTCTACCTTATCAAGCTAGGTAAGGAGAAAATAGACTACGAGCAGCATTTACGGATTCAAGCAGAGAAAGAACGTAAGAAAAGAGATAAAATCGCTAAGCAATACGCTGATAATCTTATTCTTGCCATGGGACCTGCAGAACGAGCCTATCAAGATTACTTTGGCTTTACAGAAACCTTGACCCAAGAAGAACGAAAATGGGAGAAAATCCTCTTTGGTAAAAATAGAGACGAACGGGCTATCAAGGCTAAACAAAACCAAAAGGAGCTGGAAAAGGATCAGCGTATTGCAAATCAAGATCCTATTGAACGAAAGCAGAAGCAGACTTGGCTTCTTAATTCCTATTTTCGTGATTTGCCTGATGAAAAAGCTAGATTTTCTCGACTCTTACTAGAGTATCGAAAAAATGGTGAAGTACCCTTTTCAGATGATTACTTATCTGAGCATCTCATCGACTTTTTCTACAAGATGAAAGCCTTTGAGTTTGAGATTGCACCAGAACAAGTCCGCGATTTTCTAAAAGAATGCCTTCAGGCAGAACATCTATCATCAGCACAGGAAAGCTGGATTAGAGGGATTTTGACAAATTGCCTTCACCCGTTTCTAGCTAGATTGCTCATATAGAAAAAATCCTACCTTGTCTATGCAAGGTAGGATTTATGTATCTCCAAAGATGTACTGGTACAGTTGGACGACTTTCTGAAAACATTGTGTGTCCATTCTAGTTATTTTTTGAGCATTACGCACCCGAAAATCAAAGGTATACAGTTGAAATGGATTGACAGCGCCATCTACCTTGTCCGACGAGACAGGAACGAGCAAGCCTTTTTCTGCCAACCGTTGTTGGCCGTGAGTGATAGGACAGACAGCCACAAAACCAGTTTGCAAGGCATATTCTCTCCTAGAAACGACTAAGGCAGGTCGCCGTTTCTGGATTTCTCGACCGACTGATGGATCAAAGTCCAGCCAAATGATATCCTGCTTTTCAGGAATATACTCAGATTTCGCCATCAAGTGATCTTACCCCTTCAAAATCATTTGTCATTCTCAAATCAGTAATCCCATCAAAAGGATCTTTCAGTTTTGGAGCTAAGACAATGACTCCGTCAATCCCTTTGTAGACAACCATTTCTTGACCTTCTGCCATACCCAAATTTTTAGGAATAGTCACAGTGAGAGAATTCCCTACCTTCCGAGTCTTTACTGTATTCATCGCTCTACCTCCACGAATTAGTATACACTAAGTATATACCTGTTGGCAAAAAAAGTCAAGTAAATCGTGACTGGCATCAAGGATGTGTCGGACCTATACTATTTGTCATTTATTGTGGTCAAAGCCTGTGCAAAAGTTCCTCATTTATGATAGAATAGGTAGTAAGAAAGAAAACGTTTTTACTACGTTTTTTTTAGTCGGAAGGGGAAAAATATTATGGCTACTATTCAATGGTTTCCGGGTCACATGTCTAAGGCTCGGCGGCAAGTTCAGGAGAATCTTAAGTTTGTTGATTTTGTGACGATTTTGGTGGATGCTCGGCTACCTTTATCTAGTCAAAATCCTATGTTAACCAAGATTGTGGGTGATAAACCTAAACTCTTGATCTTGAACAAGGCTGACCTAGCAGACCCAGCAATGACCAAAGAATGGCGTCAGTATTTTGAATCACAGGGAATCCAAACTCTGGCTATCAACTCCAAAGAGCAAGTAACTGTAAAAGTTGTGACAGATGCTGCTAAAAAGCTCATGGCTGATAAGATTGCACGCCAGAAAGAACGAGGTATCAAGATCGAAACCTTGCGGACCATGATTATCGGAATTCCAAATGCCGGTAAGTCAACTCTCATGAACCGTTTGGCTGGGAAAAAGATTGCAGTTGTCGGCAATAAACCAGGTGTTACCAAGGGGCAACAATGGCTTAAAACCAATAAAGACCTTGAAATTTTAGACACACCAGGGATTCTCTGGCCTAAATTTGAAGACGAAACCGTTGCTTTGAAACTAGCCTTGACTGGAGCCATTAAAGACCAGTTGCTTCCTATGGATGAAGTGACCATTTTTGGTCTTGATTATTTCAAAAAACATTATCCAGAAAAGCTAGCTGAACGCTTCAAACAAATGAAGATAGAAGAAGAAGCACCTGTTATCATCATGGATATGACCCGTGCCCTTGGTTTCCGAGACGACTACGACCGCTTTTACAGCCTCTTCGTCAAGGAAGTCCGTGATGGAAAACTCGGTAACTACACCTTAGATACATTGGACGACATCGATGACGACGATTAAAGAAATTAAAGAACTTCTTGCCACTGTCAAAGAATTAGACAATCCCCTTTTTCTTGAACTGGAAAAGGATCCTCGTTCTGGAGTTCAAAAAGAAATTAACAAGCGTAAAAAAGCCATTCAGGCTGAACTGGATGAGGATCTTCGTCTGGAATCCATGCTTTCCTATGAAAAAGAGCTTTACAAGCAAGGATTGACCCTAATTGCAGGTGTTGATGAGGTCGGCCGTGGTCCTCTGGCTGGACCCGTAGTCGCTGCAGCTGTTATTTTACCTAAAAATTGTAAGATTAAAGGCCTCAACGATAGTAAAAAAATCCCCAAAAAGAAACATCTGGAGATTTATCAAGCCGTTCAAGACCAAGCCTTAGCAATCGGCATTGGAGTCATGGATAATCAAGTCATTGACCAAGTCAATATCTACGAGGCAACCAAACTGGCCATGAAGGAAGCAATCTCCCAGCTCAGTCCGCAACCTGAGCATCTCTTGATAGATGCCATGAAACTGGAGTTACCAATTTCACAAACCTCCATTATCAAAGGAGATGCTAACTCCATCTCCATCGCGGCTGCATCTATAGTGGCCAAGGTGACACGGGATGAATTGATGAAGGAATATGACAACCAATATCCTGGCTATGATTTCACGGCTAATGCAGGCTATGGAACAGCTAAACACCTAGAAGGACTGGAAAAATTAGGTGTCACCCCAATTCACCGAACCAGTTTTGAACCAGTCAAAACACTGGTTTCAACTAAGAAAGACAAGTAAGAGGAAATGATTATGGAGGAACAGTCAGAAACACTCAGTTCCAAGAAAGAATTTGCCTTTGCCTCAAGCACCATATTATCCCAAGTTGGACGAGGAATCATTGTTGGTCTCGTCGTCGGGCTAATCGTCGGATCTTTTCGTTTCTTAATCGAAAAGGGTTTTCATCTGATACAAGGGCTCTATCAAGATCAAGCGCACCTAGTGCGCAATCTTTTTATCATTGGCCTATTTTATTTAATAGTTTGCTGGCTTAGTGCGAAACTAACTCGGTCAGAAAAAGATATCAAGGGTTCAGGAATTCCTCAAGTCGAAGCCGAACTAAAGGGACTCATGACTCTTAACTGGTGGAGTGTCCTCTGGAAGAAATATGTATTAGGTATTCTTGCTATTGCCAGTGGGCTCATGCTGGGTCGAGAAGGGCCAAGTATTCAACTTGGAGCAGTTGGTGGTAAAGGTATTGCCAAGTGGCTCAAATCTAGCCCAGTAGAGGAACGTTCCCTGATTGCCAGTGGAGCTGCTGCAGGCTTAGCCGCTGCCTTTAATGCACCGATTGCAGGTCTCCTCTTTGTTGTAGAGGAAGTCTATCACCATTTTTCCCGCTTTTTCTGGGTCTCAACTCTAGCAGCCAGTCTCGTAGCAAACTTTGTTTCTCTGCTCATATTTGGCCTAACACCCGTACTGGATATGCCAGACAACATTCCTCTCATGACCCTAGACCAGTATTGGATTTACCTCCTTATGGGAGTTTTTCTCGGGCTTTCTGGTTTTCTCTATGAGAAAGCTGTACTCAATGTTGGTCGAATTTATGACTGGATTGGTCAAAAAATCCATTTGGATAAAGCTTATTATCCAATCCTAGCCTTTATCCTTATCATACCAGTCGGCATCTTCTTACCACAAATCCTTGGTGGTGGAAATCAGCTCGTTCTTTCCTTAACTGAGCAAAATTTTAGTTTCCAAGTTCTATTAGCTTACTTTTTGATCCGTTTTGTTTGGAGCATGATTAGCTATGGAAGTGGTCTTCCAGGAGGAATTTTCCTACCAATTTTGGCGCTTGGTTCCTTGCTTGGTGCCCTAGTTGGTGTCATTTGTGTCAATCTTGGACTTGTCAGTCAGGAGCAATTCCCTATATTTGTCATTCTGGGAATGAGTGGCTACTTTGGAGCAATATCTAAAGCTCCCTTAACCGCTATGATCCTCGTAACTGAGATGGTAGGGGACATTCGAAACCTCATGCCACTGGGCTTAGTGACCTTAGTCGCCTACATCGTCATGGATCTGCTCAAGGGAGCACCAGTCTATGAGGCCATGCTAGAAAAAATGCTACCAGAAGAAGCGACAGACGAAGGAGAAGTCACTCTTATTGAAATCCCTGTATCAGATAAGATCGCTGGAAAACAAGTTCACGAACTAAACTTGCCACATAACGTACTCATCACCACCCAAGTCCATAATGGCAAAAGCCAAACCGTTAACGGCTCAACTAGAATGTATCTGGGGGATATGATTCACCTGGTGATTCCAAAAAGTGAAATTGGAAAAGTCAAAGATTTGTTGTTATAAGTTTTTGTTTACATAATTTATTTTACGTAAAATATTGTTGAAAGGATTCTCAATGAAAAGAAATAAGGCAATTGCAGTATATTTGCTAGGCACATTTAGCCAGTTAGTATCAGTTTGTCTCCTTTTATTTCTCTTGAATCATTTTTCTGTTCAGTCCAATCTATTAACTATTTTAGGAATCATTTTAGGTGGCATTTCTTCAGCACTTTGGGGAATAATTGTTGCAAATCACTATTTTCATATTCCTTTTAAGAAGATCGTTAACGATTTTTTTAACATTCATACCAGTTACAAACATTATTTATTATCTTTTTTCCTTATTGTCCTTGATTTTTCTTTTCTAATGTTTGGTGGGCAAATAGTAGAATTTAGCTGGTATCTCCCATTTTTGATGTTCTTCAAATTTATTGTCTTTGGCGGTATAGAAGAGATTGGATGGCGATATGTTTTTCAACCAATCTTACAAGAGAAGATACCATATTTTTACTCAACAATCTTAACCTTTTTCAGCTGGGCAATTTGGCATCTGTTGTTCTTTTATATAGATGGTTCCCTAGCAACACTGCAAACTCTACCGTTTCTAATTGGATTGCTGACGAATTCTTTCATACTCTCAGCTCTTTATAACAAAACAAAGAATCTCTGGATTTGCGTTATGACACATTCGATCATTAATGTCTTGTCTCAGCTAACCATAGACACTGATCGATCTGAAACCTACCTGCTTAAAATCTTCATCATCTTGGTATCCTGCTATATGGTAGTACATAAAAAAGATGTGCATAGTCGGTATAAATAAAATTAAATATAAACCTTCAAAACCAAATCAAAAAAGATTTGGTTTTTTAAGAATTAGAAATCTAATTTTCAGTATATAGTATGATTTTTACCCCCTACTTTGTAAAGAATGATTAGAATATTGTATAATAAGAAAAAGGAGAAAAGCATAAATGAATAATTCTGGAATTAAAAAAAGTCATATAAGAATACTAATCATTTTGTTACTCGCAACCATCACAGCAGGAGCTATTTTTATGTTTAGTATGTTAGGAAAATCTCAAGAAGAGCGTCGAAATAGAGAGTATGAAGTTAGTTTGGTTAATGCCTTAAAGAATTCTTATCAAGGGATAGAAGAGATTAAAATTTCTAATCCAGAATACACAAGCCCTCCTGGTTCGTGGTCTTGTGATGTAGAAATCAAATTTAAACATGAAGTAAGAATTAAGTATGGTGTTGGATATTCTCTAGACACTGAAGAAATAACAGATACTTCATTGGAATGGGAAAATAGAGTAAAAGATCGACAATTTTTAAATGAAAACAAGGGTAAAACTGCTTCGAAAATTAGGGTAACTTATTCTAATAATGACGAAGGAGAGCAATAATGGCATTTAGTTATACTGATAAACAACTCAATGAATTAAAGCATGGGAAGAATGTATATAGTGTCAATGCTGATTATGCTGAGAGGAATGGAAATAACAATGAGTAAAGACAGATTAAGAAAAAGCTATAAACCATTATTCATAGTTTTTCTACTCGTAACTATCACAACAGGAGGTGTTTTTATGTTTAGTATGTTAGGAAAATCCCAAGAAGAACGTCGAAATAGAGAGTATGAAGTTAGTTTGGTTGAAACTTTAAAAGATAGTTATGAGGGTATTGAAGAAATTAGATTTTCTAATGCAAACTACACAAATCCGCCAGGAAGTTGGACTTGTGTAGTTGAACTATATTTTAATGAGAGAAGCATAAAATATAAAATTAATTATTCAAAAAAAGATAAACGTATTTCTGATATATCTTTAGAGAGAGAGAATAGAAAAGAGGACCGAGAATTTTTAAATAGTCACTGGGGTAAGACTAGTAAACTCACAAAAATTATTTATTCAGATGGCTCAGAAGGAGAATATTAATGGTATTTAATTATACAGAAAAACAACTTAATGAATTAAACCATGGGAAGAATGTATACAGTGTCAATGCTGAATATGCTGAGAAAAAGAGGAAATGATAATGAGTAAAGACAGATTAAGAAAAAGCTATAAACCATTATTCATAGTTTTACTACTCGCAACTATCACAGCAGGAGGTGTTTTTATATTTAGTATGTTAGGAAAATCCCAAGAAGAACGTCGAAATAGAGAGTATGAAGTTAGTTTGGTAAATGCCTTAAAGAATTCCTATGAAGGGATTGAGGAGGTAACGATTACGAATCCATCGTACAGCTCAATTCCTTCAGACGCTTGGGGGGCGGATGTGAAACTAAAATTTTTTGATGGAACATCTAAAGAACATGTTTTAGCTTTTGATATAAACTCGAATAAAATTAGGATTGGAGTATATAATAAGGATGATGAAGAATTTCAACATTTTTTAAATTCTAGGCGAGGTTCTACTAAGTCAAAAGTTAAAGTTAAATATTCGAATGGTTCAGAAGGGGAGCTATGATGAATAAATACGTGTATACAGACAAACAACTTAATGAATTGAATCAAGGTCCGAATGTTTACAGTGTTAATACTGAGTTCGCACAGCGTAAAGAAAATCGAACAAATATTGTTACTGCTAAATCAGATAACGAGTTAAAAAAAGGTGAAACCAACACTATAACCACTTCAGATGGTCAAGAATTCCGTGTTGTTGCCACTAAGTCTGACCCAGTAACGGGATTTGATGGACTGGCAGTTGCGCCGGTTGTCAACGGCGAACCTGATTATAAAAGTATAGCTGTGATTGCTGCGGGAACGGACCTAGGAAATCCTACTATGATTGATAGATTTAAAATAACTTTTTCTTATTATAGTGTAAATATAGACAAATCTTATAGTATAATAAGAAAAAGGAGAAAAACTCAAATGAACAATTCTGGAATTAAAAAAAGTCATAAAAGGCTACTAATCGTTTTGTTAGTTGCATTCATTACAGCAGGAGGTGTTTTTATGTTTAGTATGTTAGGGAAGTCTCAAGAAGAACGTCGAAATAGAGAGTATGAAGTTAGTTTGGTGAATGCTTTAAAGAATTCCTACCAAGGGATTGAGGAGATTAAAATTTCCAATCCAGAGTACACAAGCCCTCCTGGTTCGTGGTCTTGTGATGTCGAAATTAAATTTAAAGATGAAAGAACTCTTTCATATGGAATTAATCATCATTTAAACTATAAAACCAATTATGGTGGACGTCAAGAAACAAACGAAGATTGGCAGTATTTAGAAACTCATAAAGGGCAAACTTTAAATTCAGTGAAAATTACTTATTCTGATAGTGAGCAAGGAGAACTATGATGTATTTCCAATATACTGATGAACACTTGAATAATTTAAACCAAGATTATGCTGTTTATAGTGTGAACGAAGAGTTTTCAAGTAGAAAAAAGACAAAACAGGTTGTAGAAAAGTCTAATATTGATCCTAAAAACGAAACCAATACAATAACCACTTCCGATGGTCAAGAATTCCGTGTTGTTGCCACTAAGTCTGACCCAGTAACGGGATTTGATGGACTGGCAGTTGCACCAATAGTCAACGGTGAACCAGATTATAAAAATGTAGCTGTGATTGCTGCGGGAACGGACCCTGGGAGTCCTACTAAGATTGATGTCGGAACAGCAGTTGCAGAAAGAGAGTCAGGTTTATCCCCTCAATATTATGTAGCAGACCGATTTGTAAAAGAAATTATGGATGATCCCCGATATGAAGTCAGTCAACTATCTGGCTATTCACAAGGTTCTTATATGCTGAAGGTAGGAGCTAAATACCACATCCCTACGACTACCTTCAATGCTTGGTTTTTTTATAATTCACTTTCTAATGAGGAAAAAGCATTCATAGATAAAAATCCTGCTATGTTTATAGATTATAGAAGGAATTATGATGTTGTTGTGTTTGGAAATGATTTCAACCATCCTGAATTATTCAATAAATCATTTTTAGAAATGCCTGATACCATATATTGGCTTGACGGAACTAGCCACAATATCGGTGACTGGGAGTTTGATCCAGTAACTGGTCAACTTGTTGATGGCAAAGGAGGGAAACCCTTAATCAGTGGCGTTTATCGAGCCTATGCCAACAGTCTCCGAGGAATGGCTCATTACAAGGACTTGAAATCAAAATGGTCATCAGGTGGCATTAGTAGCTCTGAGGAAATATACTTAGATGCAGCTCAAGGTTCTATCCTATCATCATCTATGACTACAGCAGCAAGAACTGGAGCTGATGAAGTGAGCGCCTTAGCCAAAAAAGCAAATCAGGAATTACAAGAAATTTGGTCAAAAATCGATTTTACAAGCTACACAGCATTAGCTCCCTATGAGGTTGATGCCATTTTTGCTAGTCAAGGTATTACTCAAGCACAGTTTATCGATACGTTTCAGGCAGAGACAAATCAAACAGCCACTAAGATGAATGCTTCCGCCCAAGCATTTGAAAATTTGGATAAACAATTACAGGAAGTTATCGAAAAAACAGTAGCAACTGACAAGCAATTAGGCAAGGAGTTTCGACAATGGAAAGAAAAGATGTAAAATGGGAGGAAATTAAAGAGAAAGAAAGAGAACTATTTACTCTAGAAGACCAATATTATCAAGAAAAAAAGAAACTCGATAACAAAGCGCTTGATCTAGACGAACGAAATGCAAACTTAGAAAAACTAATTTCCGAAGAAGTTGATAAAATGTATCATATTTTGAGAAAATTTGAGACAAGTGCTGATTATGTTAGAGACTACTTTACAGAAATAGAAAATTTGAGACACTTTTCGAATCAAGTATACAGAGATCGTAGGATTAAACTCGAAGATGAGAGAGAAAAATACGATAACGAGTTCCGCAAAAAAAGAAATGATTTAGACGAAGAATTTCACAAACTAAGGAGAGATTATGCAAGCACCAATGAATGAATACTACACAGATGAAGAATACCAGTATGCACTGAAACAAATGTATCGAATGATGGAAAGAAACCGAATCATTACGGAAGCAAAGTTAGCAATAACAGCAAAGAATAAATTAAAAGAAAACTTTAATAAGGCAGCTAAGAAAATTGCTACAGAAACCAAATCTACCATTACAAGCATAAACAGCCAGATGGACACTGCAATTCAAGGTAAAGTTCGCAAGAGTCTTGAAGAAAAGATTCCGAATATGTTGCTCAAGTATGATGAAATTTAACAAAAGGTTCAAGATAAATGGGGGAAAGTTAGACTTCTGTTTAAGTTTCTTATTACATCTTTCCGAAAAACTATAATTTTCTTGAAAAATATATGAGTCTATGCTATACTACTAGTAGACTTAATTATGGAGAAAATACATGAAACGTGAGATTTTACTGGAACGAATCGACAAACTAAAACAAATCATGCCCTGGTATGTTCTGGAATACTACCAATCTAAGCTTGCTGTTCCTTATAGTTTTACAACCTTGTACGAATACCTCAAGGAATACGATCGATTTTTCAGCTGGGTTTTGGAGTCTGGCATTTCAAACGCTGATAAAATAGCTGATATTCCTTTATCGGTCTTGGAAAACATGTCTAAGAAAGATATGGAAGCTTTTATCCTATATCTACGTGAACGTCCATTGCTGAATGCTAATACAACCAAGCAAGGTGTATCTCAGACGACCATCAATCGGACCTTATCAGCACTTTCTAGTCTTTACAAGTATCTAACAGAGGAGGTTGAAAACGACCTGGGAGAACCCTATTTCTATCGTAATGTAATGAAGAAAGTTTCAACCAAGAAAAAGAAAGAAACACTTGCTGCTAGAGCTGAAAACATCAAGCAAAAACTCTTTCTAGGTGATGAAACAGAAGGTTTTCTAACTTATATCGATCAGGAGTACCCACAACAGCTCTCAAATCGCGCTCTCTCATCATTTAATAAGAACAAAGAACGTGATTTGGCCATTATTGCCCTTCTCCTAGCGTCTGGTGTCCGCTTATCTGAAGCTGTTAATCTAGATCTAAGAGACCTCAATCTCAAAATGATGGTGATCGATGTCACTCGAAAAGGGGGGAAACGTGATTCTGTCAATGTCGCTGCTTTTGCTAAGCCTTACCTAGAGAATTATCTAGCCATTCGAAATCAACGCTATAAGACGGAAAAGACAGATACAGCTCTCTTTTTGACCTTATATCGTGGCGTTCCCAATCGTATTGATGCTTCTAGTGTTGAAAAGATGGTTGCTAAGTACTCTGAGGACTTCAAAGTCCGTGTAACTCCACACAAACTACGCCATACCCTGGCGACTAGGCTCTATGATGCTACTAAATCGCAAGTTTTGGTCAGCCATCAGCTAGGACATGCCAGTACACAAGTCACTGACCTCTATACCCATATCGTTAACGATGAACAAAAGAATGCCTTGGATAGTTTATAGAATACATAAAATTATTTATGTAAAATATCACTCATAAAAAGAAGCTGCTAAAACAAGCAACTTCTTTTTGATTTATTCTACTACTGCTTCAGCGATTTCTTCACGGCTGATACCAGCAAAGTAGCGTGTAATATCAATAGTTTCTAAGGCCTTAAGAACATCTTCGCGTTCGTATTTCACTCCACGGAGGACATCTTCTACTGCAGCAACATCTTCGATACCAAAGAAGTCACCATAGATCTTGATATCTTGGATTTTTGATTCAATGACGTTGGCAAAAACTTCAACCTTACCACTAGTGAATTTTGTTCCACGACGGACGTTAAATTCAGGTGATTTACCGTAGTTCCAGTCCCAAGTTCCAAACTTGGTATCCTTTATGCGATTGATTTCAGCCAATTCTTCCTCAGAAAAAACGTATTCTGTCATTTCTGGATACTCTTTTTTCATGTATTCCAATAGCAAATCACGGAATTCTTCAACTGTGATTTTTTCTGGTAATTCATTGACAATATTGGTTACACGGGCACGGACGGATTTCACACCTTTTGATTCAAATTTATCTTTTGAAACCTTGAGGGCGTTAGCAAGGACTGATAAATCAACGTCAAAGAGCAGGCAACCGTGGTGCATGATACGCCCATTGATATAGGCCTGGGCATTGCCACAGAATTTTTTGCCATCAATCTCAAGGTCATTACGGCCTGTGAACTCAGCTTTAACACCGAGTTGAGCCAAGGTATTGATAACTGGAGTTGAGAAGCTCTTGAAGTCAAAGGCCTTATTTTCATCTTCTTTTGAAATGATGGTGTAGTTGAGGTTGTTTAAATCGTGATAAACAGCTCCACCACCACTGATACGGCGGACTACCTCAATGCCATTTTCTCGAACATAATCACGGTTAATTTCTTCGATAGTGTTCTGGTGACGACCAACAATGATAGAAGGTTTGTTAATCCAAAGAAGGAAGATTTGATCCTCATCTAAAAAGTGTTTAAAGGCATATTCTTCCAAGGCGATATTAAAAGCAGTGTCGTTTGAATGATTGATAATGTATTTCATAGTATTTCCAAAAATTTAGTTTTTAAATTCTGTTCATAGCAATCAAATTTTCTAAAGTGGTAAAAAGAAATGTAACGTGTTATCGTTACATTTCTCGGAAAAATTGAGACAAGAGGCTCAATTTTTAGGCATGGAACTCTAATAGAGGTCGCTGCCGTCCGTACTACTTTAAGAAAATTTAGTTGAAAATCTTATTTATTTTTTCTTAGGTGAATGGATAGCCATTCCTAGAACATCCGCAAATGCTTCGTACATCACTTCAGAGTAGGTTGGGTGTCCGTGGATGGTCTTCAGCATTTCCTCAACAGTGATTTCCATTTCGATAATGCTTGATGCCTCGTTGATTAATTCTGCGGCTGCAGGACCAATGATGTGCACACCAAGGATTTCTCCGTATTTCTTATCTGCAATGACTTTTACGAAACCTTGAGCCGCATCTGATGCAATAGCACGGCCGTTCGCAGCAAAGTTGAATTTACCGATAGCAACATCGTATTTCTCACGAGCTTGTTCTTCAGTTAGACCTACTGCTGCTACTTCAGGAAGAGTATAGATGGCTGCAGGAGTCAAGTTCAATTTGGCAACAGCATGATTTCCTTTGAGGGCATTTTCAGCGGCAACTTCACCCATGCGGAAAGCTGCGTGCGCCAACATCTTAGTACCATTGATATCACCTGGTGCGTAGATTCCTGGAACAGAAGTTTCCATGTATTCATTGACCTTGATGCGTCCACGGTCCAATTCAAACTCAACATCGCCAATTCCTTCAAGGTCTGGTACACGACCGATTGAAAGAAGAGCTTTGCTTGCGATGATATCGTCTTTTCCTTCAACCTTGATACGAAGTTGACCATTTTCCTCGATGATTTCTTGCAATTTTGTACCTGTCAAGATAGTCATACCTTTACGTTCCAAAATCAAGCGAAGATTCTTAGAAACTTCCGCATCCATAGCTGGAACGATACGGTCCATCATTTCGATAACAGTTACTTTTGAACCAAATGTCATGAAGGCCTGACCGAGTTCGATACCGACAACACCACCACCGATGATTACGAGGCTTTCTGGAACTTCATTCATTTCAAGGATATCGTCACTTGTCATCACGAGTGATGATTCCATACCAGGAACGTTGATCTTGCTGACTTTTGAACCACCAGCAAGGATGATTTTCTTGGTTTCAAGCAATTCAGAACCATCTACCAAGACATTCTTGTCTTTAGTGATTGTACCAACACCCTTATGAACAGTAACTCCGTAGCTACGAAGAAGGCCCGCAACACCACCTACCAAGGTATTGACAACTTTAGATTTAGTTTCTAAAAGTTTGTCCATATCAACAGTGAAGTTTGGATTTTCGATGACGATACCACGGTTTGCTGCATGACCGATGTTTTCGATGATTTCAGCATTGTGAAGGTAGGTCTTGGTTGGAATACAGCCACGGTTCAAGCAGGTTCCACCGAGTTCAGATTTTTCAACAAGGGCAACCTTACCACCAAGTTGGGCAGCTTTAATGGCTGCTACATATCCAGCAGGACCTCCACCAATCACAACGATATCAAAGGCATCATCGCTCTTGCCATCGTCGTTTGAGGCACTAACTGCAGGCGCTGGGCTAGCTTCTGGAGCAGCCGCTCCAGCTGTTGGGATGTTTTCCCCTTCTTCACCAAGGTAACCGATAACTTCCGTTACAGGGACAGTTTCACCATCTCCTTTGAGGATGGCAATCAAGTATCCATCTTCTTCGGCTTCCAATTCCATGCTGACTTTGTCAGTCATGATTTCCAAAAGGATTTCTCCTTCTTTTACAAATTCTCCGACTTTTTTATTCCATTGGACGATTTGTCCTTCTGTCATATCCACGCCGGCTTTTGGCATAATTACTTCTAAGGCCATGTCTTACTTCCTTTATCTATATCTCTAAAAATAAATACTGTATTTTTAAACCAACATTGAGATTGGGTTCTCAATTAAGGTTTTCAAGTCTTTCATAAACTTAGCACCAGCCATACCATCTACAACACGGTGGTCAATGGTTAATCCAAGGCTCATGATAGGGCGAATGACAATCTCACCATTGACAACTACAGGTTTTTCAACTGTTGAGCTAACCCCGAGGATAGCTGAGTTTGGTTGGTTAATAATCGGACCAAAGGACTGAACGCCAAACATTCCCAAGTTACTGATTGTAAATGTTGAATTTTGCAATTCACTTGGAGCCAATTTACCATCCAAGGTACGACCAATCACATCCTTAAAGGCTACAACTAACTCTGACAAGCTCATTTTTTCAGCATTATAGACAACAGGTGTCATCAATCCATTATCCATACCAACTGCCATCGCAAGGTTGACATAGTTGTGAGTGATAATGGTCTTGCCATCTTCTGTCAATGAAGCGTTGATGTATGGATGTTTCATCAATGTTTTCACAACAGCGAGTGAAAGAAGGTCTGTTACAGTAGTCTTCTTACCAGTTGCTTCCATAATTGGATCAAGAACCTTCTTACGAAGAGCCAGCATTTCAGTCATATCAACTTCATAGTTGAGTGTGAAAGTTGGCGCAGTTAGGTAAGATTCAACCATACGTTGCGCGATAACCTTACGCATTGGTGTCATTGGAATACGCTCAATCTCACCATAAGGAGTGATAGTGTCTGGGACTTCTTCCACTTTTTCAATCTGAGCAGGAGACTTGATAGTATCGTTTTCGATATTTTCAGGAAGTAAGGCCAAAACGTCCTTCTTCATGATTTTACCACGATGACCTGTTCCTTGGATTTCCTGCCAAGCAATGTTATGTTCGAGGGCAATTCGTTTTGCAAGTGGCGAAATGCGAACCACATTTGTGTCTTTATAAGTTTCCACGTCTTCTTTGTGGACACGACCGTTTGCACCTGAGCCAGAAACGTCGTAGAGGTTGATCCCTAGATCATCCGCTAACTTTCTAGCCGCAGGAGTCGCTCTTAGCTTGTCATCAGCCATGACCTCTCCAATTCTATACTAAGATATTAAGGACGAAGAGGGCAATGAAAAAATAGGAGATTGACGATGTGTTCGATGAACACAAGGAAATCTATCTTTTTTTCACAGACCTCAGTCCGAATTCAATTACATGATACTAAGGGCGTCAAAAGCGACTGAAAAATAGGAAATCGACGCTGGCTTCGATGAAGCCAAGGAGATTTATCTTTTTTCCGAGCTTTTAGCCCGTGTTCGAATATAAGATATTAAGGACGAAAAGAGTTCTGCACCTAAAAGATACAAAGTTTCTCGTCTTTTTTATTTTATTTACATAACTTATACTATGTATTATTCTTTGTTATATGTCTTACGGATGGCATCTTTGATGCTTTCAACTGTTGGAATCATTGCATTTTCTAGGTTTTGCGCGTAAGGCATTGGCACATCTTCTCCTGCACAACGACGGATTGGTGCATCTAGATAATCAAATGCTTCTGATTCTGAAATAATAGCTGAAATCTCTCCGATATAGCCACTTGTTTTGTGAGCATCGTTGACAAGCACCACCTTACCAGTCTTCTTAACTGAGTTAACGATGATATCCTTATCAAGCGGTACAAGGGTACGTGGGTCCACAATCTCAACTGAAATTCCTTCTTCAGCTAATTCTTCAGCAGCTTGAACCACACGGCGAAGCATTTTTCCATAAGTAACGACTGTTACATCTGTACCTTCGCGTTTGATTTCCCCAACCCCAAGTGGGATTGTGTAGTCTGGATCAACTGGAACTTCCCCTTTTTGGTTAAATTCTGACTTGTATTCAAGAATGATAACTGGGTTGTTATCACGGATAGAAGACTTGAGCAGTCCTTTCATGTCAGCAGGTGTACCTGGAGCTACAACCTTAAGTCCTGGAATGTGAGTAAACCAAGACTCTAGTGATTGCGAGTGCTGAGCCGCAGAACCAACTCCATTACCAGCTGCACAACGGACAGTCATTGGAACCTGACCTTTACCACCAAACATATAACGTGTTTTAGCAGCTTGGTTGACGATATTATCCATGGCAATAACCGAGAAGTCCATGAAGGTCATATCGACGATTGGACGAAGTCCTGTCATGGCTGCTCCTGCTGCTGCTCCCGAGATGGCAGCTTCAGAAATCGGACAGTCACGGATACGTTCTGGACCAAATTCTTCGAGCATTCCAACAGAAGTTCCGAAGTCTCCTCCGAAGACACCGACGTCTTCTCCCATCAAGAACACATTTTCATCGCGACGCATTTCCTCAGACATAGCAAGGATAATGGTGTCACGGAACGACATTGTTTTTGTTTCCATTTTTATCTCTTTCTCCTTAGTCTGCGTAAATATCTTCAAATGCTGATTCTAGTGGTGGGAATGGGCTTTCTTCTGCAAATTTAACAGAAGCTTCTACTGCTTCCTTGACTTGTGCTTGAATTTCTTCCAATTCTTCTGCACTTGCAATATTGTTTTCAATGAGATATTTGCGAAGGTTTTCGATTGGGTCTTTTTGTTTCCACAATTCCACTTCTTCACGCGTACGATATTTACCAGGGTCAGATGATGAGTGACCAAGCCAGCGATAAGTTACACTTTCGATCAAGACTGGGCCATTGCCACCACGAACATGATCTACAGCTTTCTTAAATCCTTCATAGACATCGATGACATTGTTTCCATCTTCGATAAACATTCCAGG